>JAZDDC010000481.1:0-3625 GCA_036679565.1 Gemmatimonadota bacterium | reverse complement strand
AGGGGCCTATGTTGGCTACGGTCTTGGTTACGCCGCCCTGTCCACATTTGGCACCGGGTTGTTGGTGCGTTTCGTACTCCCCCTTGTGGTCGATTTCACCTTCATGGAGGAAGACGGATCCGGCACGGCGGTCGTTTTTTGGCAGTTATTCATGGCCCTGATGGTGTACGCAACGATCGCAAGCATTACCTATGCGTTTCGTTCGGCGTTACATCTGCGGAAGGAAGCACATCGTGCGACCCGCGCTGAAGCGCTGCAAGCCAAAGCTGAGTTGCAAGCCCTGCGAGCACAAATAAATCCACATTTTCTTTTCAATACGCTTCACTCCACCTTGGCATTGGTGCGAAGTGATTCTACCGCGGCCGAAGAGGCGATCGAACAGTTTGCAGACCTGTTGCGATACACAACCCGTGTTCACGCCGAGGCGCTCGATCGGATTCCGCTCGGCGATGAATGGAAATTTGTCGAAAACTATCTTTCACTCGAACGATTGCGTTTAGGGGACCGACTCAAAGTGTACTCGGCGGTTGAGGACGACGCGTTGGAACAACTGGTTCCCGCTTTTTGCCTCCAACCGCTGGTGGAAAACGCAATACGGCACGGAATCGCTCCTCGAGCCGAAGGTGGTTCGATATGGATTGACGGGGCCCGGTTGGACGACGGGGTGATGTTGAAGGTGCGTGATGACGGTCCCGGGTGTAAGAGCGAACGCGTAACGAGTAAAGGTCGCCTGGGTCTGCGTCTAGCGCGCCAGCGCCTCGATGTACTGTATGGGAACGACGCATCATTCAACGTCGAGACGGCGCCCGACAAGGGATTCACAGTGACGCTTTGGATTCCGGCACAGCCGGGTCATGGCGTTGAGTTGGCGGTAGCTGAATGATTCGGGCCGTCATTGCCGAGGACGAACCGTTGGCGCGCCAGACTGTGCGGGATTTCGTTTCTGAAACTGACTGGGTTGTCATTGAGGGTGAGGCCCACGACGGGCGCGAAGCGGTTCGCCTGGTTAACAAATTGGAACCGGATCTCCTGTTTCTCGACGTGCAGATGCCCGAGCTAACGGGTCTTCAGGTGCTCGAGCGTATCACGCATTGCCCAACGATCGTATTCACAACGGCATACGATCGATATGCGGTAGCCGCATTTGAGGTTGAAGCGATCGACTATTTGGTCAAGCCATTTGGCCGGAAACGTTTCCACGCGACGCTCGATCGTGTGCGGCAGCGCATTGAGGAGTCGAACGAGGGATCTGCGGTGGTACGTGCGCAGGACGCATTGCGCGAAGGCCCGCTACGAAGACTCTTTGCGCGGAAGGGCCAGACCATCGTGCCTATCGCCGTCGATCAAATTGTGCGTATTGAGGCGGGGGAGAGTCATGTCGCTGTGTACGCGGACGCGAAGCGGTTCCACTTGAATGTTACGCTAAACGACCTCGAAGACCGGCTCGATCCCGCCCGTTTTCGAAGGGTGCATCGGTCACACATAGTCAATCTCGATTTCATCAAATCGATGGAGCCTTACGACGATCGCCGCCTTGTGCTGACCATGCGGGATGAGTCGAACGTGGTTGCAAGTAGATCGGGGTCACAGGCCCTGCGCGGTTTGGTTTGCTGAACACACTCGGCCTTGCCGCGGACCGTTTGCGCTGATAGATACACCGTTCCCTTGAAAATGCGTGGAGATTATGTCATCTCTCTTAGAGATGCTCACCGGGCAATTGGCCGGTGGGGCATTAGGTCAAATCAGCAAACAATTGGGCGCGGATGAAGAAACGACGGGGAATGCTGTTTCCGCTGCGTTACCCGTGCTGCTCGGCGCTCTGGCTAAGAACTCGTCAAACGCGAATGGTGCGGGAGCCCTTCTGGGGGCACTGTCAAAAGATCACGACGGAAGCGTCTTGGACAACCTCAGCGGATTTCTGGGCAAACCCGACGAACGGACGGGTGAAGGAATCCTCGGGCACGTCTTGGGTGGTCGCCGGAACCAAGTCGAACGAAACGTAGGTAAGGCCAGCGGTCTCAATGCCGCAGGCGTGACGCGGCTGATGACCATGTTGGCTCCGCTTGTCATGGGTGCGCTTGGGCGGACACAACGTCAGCGCAAATTGGATGCGGGAGGTCTTTCGGACCTGCTTGCTAGTGAGCAAACTAACCTGCAGCGTCAAAACCCGCAGCTGAGTGGTCTGGCAAAGATGTTGGATGCAGATGGTGATGGGAAGATTAGTGATGATATTGCCAACATCGGCAAAAAACTTTTGGGAGGACTCTTTCGCCGGTAGGTGAAGGAGATCCCATCAAGGAGAAAAAATGGGGATATTCAAATTTCTCAAAAACATAGGCCGCAACGACGAGAAAGATGCGATCGAAGCGCAAGAAGAAACAAATCGCGAGTTGATTAAGGCAAACAAACTCACACGATTTGTTCTTGGTTTGGGGTTGAATGTCGAGGACCTCAAAGTGCAATACGATGATGGCACCGCGACCGTACGCGGCCGTGCGGCGACTCAGGCAGACAAAGAAAAAGTCGTCCTAGCCGTTGGAAACACCGAAGGTGTGGAACAGGTTGACGATCAAATGGTAGTCTCGACACCGGAAGCCGAAGCGAAAATGTACACGGTGAAGAGTGGCGATTCTCTTTCGAAGATCGCCAAAGAGTTTTATGGTGATCCCATGAAATACCCGGCTATCTTCGAGGCCAACAAACCGATGTTGGAAAATCCCGACCTCATCTATCCGGGCCAAGTGCTGCGAATTCCCGCAGGCGTCTGATTGAAAAAACCCCGGTGCCATGCACCGGGGTTTTGTTTTGTCGGTAGCTCAACGAAATTGGTCGATGCATACGTGAGGGCGAGGCCACGAAATCCACTGAACCCACAGCATATTGTATTTGACTTTCGTGGGTTTCGTGGATTTCGTGGCAATTCATGTTGCATCTGAAGCCGGCGTCGCAACGAGTAGCGTGTTACGCTGTTTCGTCCAGCGTTTCTTCAAGGCCCGACCACATTCGCAACAAAGTCTGGCGCGAAGCGCGTAACGCGTGTATGCCCGCTGTTGTCACGTTAAAACGACGTCGCGGATGGCCCCCACGCCGTGGTATCGCTGTTTCCGTCTCCCACTCAATGAATCCCTTTTGTTCCAACCGATCGAGTGTGCGGTAGAGTGCACCCCGGGATACGGGATGGCCAGCCATTCGTTTCAGCTCGTCGCGAAGTCGCAGTGCATACGCCTCATCCGCTAATTGGAGGACCCCGAGCAACACGAGCTGTTCAAGTCGGCCAATCGTTGTTTTTCTCATCATCGTGTTTGTCCTATTCCGAACGGAGCGCCATAACCGGATCAACACTAGCCGCACGTCGCGCCGGTATGTAGGTCGCCACCGCCGCCACGCTGGCAAGCACGAGGGTCACGGATAGATACGTGACGAGATCGTATGTTTGCGTGCCAATGAGAAAAGACGAAAGTGCGCGCGCGGCGAGGACAGAAACGGTCAAGCCGAGCACCAGCCCGACCATAACCAACCGAAAACCTTCCCGCATGACCATCGCGACGACATGGGACTGCCGTGCGCCCAGTGCTACGCGAATGCCGACCTCGCGTGTTCGTTGGGCCACGGATACGGCAATCAC
>JAZDDC010000480.1:0-2380 GCA_036679565.1 Gemmatimonadota bacterium | reverse complement strand
GCCGAGCGGTTTGCCTTGCTCGGGGCCGCCGTGAACCCGGCCGTCGCCAGGAACGGATGACACCGTCCTATCGGTGGCCCCACTCCCCGCTGTTGATCGCGTGCCGCGGGTTGGCGCGCATTGTGGCCTTCTATGTCCCTCGTGCAAAGCGTGCGCAGGTCGTGGAGGAATGGGAGGCCGAGTTATGGATGCTCGTGTGCTCGTACCGCAAACGGGGAATGTCTTTGCCGGCGCACAAAGCCCTTGGTTTTTTTCGGGGGTTCGTGTCCTACGCGTTCTGGTCCGCGCGACAATCGTCACTTGAACCCACACCAGGCCAACCACAACCCATGAACACGTTAATTCAAGATATTCAATACGCCCTCCGCACGTTCACGCGGCACCCGACCTTTGCCGCCGCGGTGATTCTTACACTCGCACTCGGTATCGGTGCCAGCTCAACGGTATTCAGCGTCGTCAACGGCGTGTTGTTGCGGCCGTTGCCCTATGACAACCCGGACGGCCTGGTCGTGGTCGGGGCACAGTTCGAAGGATTCGGCGGAGCGTCTGATTTCAATCCCGTACCACCGCCCGTATTCGAGCAATGGAGTGCCAATACGAGCGTCCTGCAGTCGATGGCGGCCGTTAACTGGTGGACACTGGATCTCGCAGGGGAGGGCCAACCCGAACGACTGAACGCCGCCGGCGTGTCCGCCGAATTCTTTCCGCTTTTGGGCGTGACCCCTGCCCTCGGCCGGGGGTTCGCTGCGGAAGAGGATCAGCCTAACACCCCACGCGTTGCGGTGCTGAGTCACGCGCTGTGGCAACGACGCTGGGGTGGGTCGCCCGATATTTTGGGCCGGGCCGTGTCGCTGAGCGGTGAACCATTCACAATCATCGGCGTGCTACCACGCGACTTTCGTTACCCCGAGGCGCTGACCAGCACCAACATCGATCTATGGTATCCGTACGGTCAAAACATCCCCACACATGATATGGTCAACGTGCTCGGCCGTTTGGCCGACGGTGTCTCTATCGAGGAAGCGCAACAGGCAATGAGCGCAATGGGTGGTGAAGTCATGGGTGGTAGGGTGACCCCCGTGTTGGCGCCGCTCGTGAGTCGTACGGTGGGGGATATTGCACCGACACTACGTTTGCTGTTCGGCGCCGTGGGATTCTTGTTACTGATTGCCTGCGCCAACGTGGCCAATCTGTTGCTGGCGCGATCGACCAGCCGGCAGCGTGAGATGGCGCTTCGCACCGCCCTCGGGGCCGGTCGCAGCCGCATCACCCGGCAACTGTTGACCGAAAGTGTCATGCTCTCCCTGGCCGGAGGTGTGGCCGGTGTATTGTTTACCCTTGCTAGTGTGCGAGCGCTGGTCGCGTTCACGCCGGGTGACATTCCAAGACTGGCCGAGGTGACACTGGACTTCCCCGTGCTGCTTTTTGTATTCGCAGTTTCGGTGTTGACGGGGATCCTATTCGGATTAGCACCCGTGGCGCAGTTGATGAACGACATTCGCGGTGGGTTGCGTGGTGCCGGGACCAACGCCACAACCAGCAAAGGCGGCCGCCGTCTGCGCGGCGGATTCGTGATGGCGCAAACGGCCCTGGCGTTGATGTTGTTGGTCGGCGCCGGATTGTTGATCGAGAGTTTCGTTGGGTTACGCAACGTGGATCCGGGTTTCGATCCCGCAGGCGTGGCATTTGCCTCGCTCATCCTCCCACCGGGTTACGAGAGTCGCGAACAGCAACAAACGTTCTTTGCGAACACCTTGGAGCGGGCGGAGGCCACCGTGCCTGGTCTCACCGCCGTGGGTGTCGCCACCAACCCGCCCATGTCCGGTGACCGCTGGCGAGCCCCGATCGTCGTGGCCGGCTTTACACCGCCACCGGATTTTCGTATGGGCATGGATTACAGCCACGTAAGTGCTGACTACTTCCAGGCCATCGGCATGGAGTTGGTAAGCGGTCGCGGCTTTACCGCGCAGGACCGCGCCGCTGGCGCCTACACCATCGTGGTCAACCAATCGTTTGCCAATCAGTTCTGGCCGAACGGCCGTGCGGTGGATGGGCGGCTCAAGATGGGCCGCTCCGCAGACGGTCCGGGCCCGTGGTTCACGGTTATCGGTATCGTCAAAGACGTGCAACAGGGTAGCCTCGCCGAGACGGGACACCCGGAGACCTACCTGTACTTCCGGCAGGTGACGTCGGATCAGATGAGCATCGTCGTCCGGTCCTCTGCGGAATTGGGTGCGGTGGCGGGTGCACTCCAACGCGCAGTGTGGGACGTAGATCCAAACATTCCGGTGGACGTGGGCTCCATGGAAGATCGTGTTGCCGGTACCATTGCCGCGCCACGGTTTTACACGTTGCTCCTGGCGAGCTTCGCGGCCATCGC
>JAZDDC010000048.1:0-10035 GCA_036679565.1 Gemmatimonadota bacterium | reverse complement strand
CCCGTCCGGACGAGGTGCTCTAACATGGCCAGGGTCTCGGGTGATGGACGATGAGACTGAGGCGATTGCCGTGTATGAAATGCGGTATACACGCCATGAAACAGCTCGGCGAACTTGCGGGCGGCGTCCTGACTTTCCATGGGCGGAGTCTGGCGCCGGTCCATTACATCGTCAATCCCGATGTAGTTGGTTGGCAGATTTGCACGGCTGAGAGATATTCATCGCTGACAGTACAGAGCCCAGTCAACGCATCGGAGTCCGGTTGGGGACGCGGGTCACAGTCCAAGCACTCACTATCGAGGGTTATAGCGACAACGTTACCGCCGGAGAAGCGACGGTCGTTGTCTTCGATCGCGCCGGCCGTTGGGGTAGGGCACTTCGTGGTCTTGTGGTCGTGTGGGCGGTTGCGGCGGCGACGGCGCTTATCCCCGTGGCGCACTTTCTTCTGGTGCCGGGGTTCGCACTGTTCGGCCTGGTGGTGTTTGTCAAACGTCTGCGGACCCCTACGGTCGCGACCGCGGTCACGGGAAGCTGTCCGGACTGCAGCCTGGAGCAATCGTTCGACGCAGGGGGCACGTGGCAGCTGCCGCGGACTCTGAATTGTTCTGGTTGCGGACGAGCGCTCAAGGCGCGGTCGGCGTGAATTTGTTGGTCCGCTTGGCCCTAGTCGTTACTTTTCTGCCTCGCTTCGCTTGCCCCTCTCCTTTCCTATTAGAGTAGAGATTGACCATGGTCCGTGTGGAGTCTGTCACACCAAGCTCCATCGGCGACGATCTCGGGTTGGTCGCCGGTACAGAGCTGATATCCATCAACGGTCGTTCCTTGCACGACTTTCTCGACTGGGAATTTTTGAGCGCCGAGGATCAGTTCACGTTGCTGGCGGAGACACCGGCGGGCGAGGCGGTAGAGTTCGACATCGAACGCCCGGAAGGCGTGCCCATGGGGGTCTTGCTCGAGCCACCACGGATCCGGCGCTGTGGCAATCGATGCGATTTCTGCTTCGTCGATGGACTGCCGGAATCGCTCCGCGAAACACTCTATATCCGTGACGATGACTACCGGTTGTCGTTCCGCCACGGCAACTTCGCCACGCTGACCAACCTGAAGGAATTCGACGTCGAGCGCATTCTCGAATACCGTCTTTCTCCGCTTTATGTGTCCGTACACGCCACCGACGTGGTCGTGCGCAGACGGCTTCTCAGAAACCCGCGAGCGCCGGACATCATTGAGCAACTCACCCGGATGGGGGAGGGTGGCATCGCCTTCCACACCCAGATCGTGTTGCAACCGGGTCTGAATGACGGTGATGTGCTCGCACAAAGTTTACGCGACCTCTGGAATCTTGGGGAAACCGTTCTATCGGTCTCGGCGGTGCCCGTGGGTCTCACGGAGTTCAGCAAGCACGCGCTGGTCCGAGAGCCGACCCGGGACGAATGTCGCGAGGTGGTAAATGAGCTGCACAAATGGTCGGAGATTGCCATGGCGGAGCGGGGAATCCGCTGGGTGACTGGGTCCGACGAGTTGTATTTCGTGGCGGAGTTGCCATTGCCGCCGGCCGAGTGGTATGGCGACTTCGAACAGGTCGAAAATGGTGTTGGAAGCATTAGATATCTAGAACGCCAGATCGCCTCCGCATCCGATGCGATGGCCGATCTAAAAGGAAAACGGGTGGCCGTGGTGACGGGGACCGCCATGCAAAAGCTGATGCCGCAGGTTGTGACAGCATTAGAAAAACACACAGACGCGCAATTTGAAATTCTTCCCGTAAAAAATACATTATTCGGACCCCGCGTCACCACTGCGGGTCTCTTGCCGGGTAAGGACATCCGCGCCGCCGTGGCTGATAGATCGGATTTTGACCTGATCCTGATTCCTGCGGAATCGCTGAATGACGACGATCTCTTCATCGACAATCTGCCGTTCGGCGATCTGACGAGTTCGGTCAGGACGCCGATTCACTCATCCTACGATTTCATTGACGTGTTGGCCGAATTGTCATGACGAAACGAACCGTTGCGCTGGTTGGGCGGCCCAATGTGGGCAAGTCCACGCTGTTCAATCGAATTACCGGTGGTCGAAAAGCGATTGTGGATGATCGTCCGGGTGTCACGCGAGATCGCAACTTCGCGCAGGCCGATTGGTCGGGACATGCGTTCTGGCTGGTGGATACGGGTGGTTGGGTGATCGGTGCCGAGGACGCGATTACACGCGGAATCCGGGAGCAAGTGGAGCAGGCGGTCGCGGACGCGGACGTGGTGGCCTTTGTGGTCGATACGCAGGAGGGCGTCCACCCGGCTGATTTGGAGGTGGCGGACGTTCTGCGCACGGTGTCGGAACGTGTGCTAGTGATTGCCAATAAGGCAGATGACCTGCCAGAGAATCTGGATCATCACGCGTTTTACGAACTGGGTTTAGGCGACCCCGAACCGGTCTCGGCATCAACGGGCAAGGGCAGTGGCGACTTGTTGGACCGGATCGTTGCGCGTCTCGAGGATCTTCCCAAACCGCCGGAAATTGGCGACATGACCCAGGTGGCGGTGATCGGTCGTCCCAATGTGGGAAAGTCGAGCATCGCCAACCGCGATTCCCCCTTGCGATATCAGGGGAGAACGCTCAACTTCATTGATACAGCGGGTTTACGAAAACGACCGAAAGTAAAAGATGATATCGAGTTCTACTCGACTCTGAGAACGGATAGGGCAATTGACCGGGCCGATATCTGTGTGCTGGTGGTGGATGGCTCGGTTGGGATGCATCTCCAGGATTTCAAGATTGCGCAGCAAGCATGGGAGAGTGGTGCAGGGTTAATCGTCGTCGTGAACAAGTGGGATTTGGTTCCAAAAGAGACGGCCACGGCCGAGGAAGGCCGGCGAGTTGTGACGGAGCGGGCTGCATTTCTTCGTCACGTGCCGTTCGCGTATGTGTCAGCATTGTCAGGGTTTAGGGTGCGTAAGATACTGGACTTGATCATGCAGGTTGCTGCGGCCAGGTCGTACCGGGTTGGCACCTCGGAGGTGAATCAGGTGCTTGAGAAATTGGTCGGAAAAAATCAACCGCCACAGGCCGTTGGCGGAGAGGTACGTCTCCTGTTCGCCTCGCAGGTGGCCGTCAATCCACCGACTTTCGCTGTGGTTTCAAACAGGCCGGACGCGGTTCCGGAGTCCTATCAGCGGTACCTGGTCAACGGGTTTTATAAGGCCTGGGATTTTGACGGGGCTCCGATTCGGTTGCGGTTGCGTCGCAAGAAGGGGCGTCGATGACGCTTGTCTGGCTCGCAATGGCCTCCTACCTGATTGGCGCAATCCCCACGAGCTACCTCGTCGCCCGCCATATTGGCGGCATCGACCTCCGTGAACATGGCAGCAAGAATCTCGGAGCAACCAACCTGTACCGGGTTTTGGGGGCCAAGTTCGCGTATCCGGTCGGTCTCATCGACATGGCGAAGGGCCTCGTTCCAGTGGTGACCCTTCCGCGTTTGACGGAGTCGGGACCGTGGGCGCCTTGGCTGATTGGTCTGGCCGCCATCGCGGGTCACGTCTTTCCGATCTATATGCTTTTCAAAGGCGGGAAAGGTGTCGCCACCGCGGCCGGTGTTGGACTCGGCGTAGCACCGCTACCGCTGCTCGCGAGTTTGGGCGTGTGGGCAATCTTGCTCGCCACAACGAGAATCATGTCGGCCGCGTCCATTGCCGGAGCGGTTTCTTTTCCGCTTTTTGTGTGGCTACTGGACCGCGACAACCCGGTGCTGTTGGCAGTCGGTGCCGCACTCGCAGGTTTCATTGTGCTTACCCACCGTCAAAACATCAAACGTCTATTGGCCGGAACCGAACCGCGCCTGGCGCGGGTGGGGAAGTGAGGTTGCCATGCGCATCGGCGTAGTCGGGGCAGGGAGCTGGGGCACCACGCTCGCCAATCTTCTCTCAATGAACGGGCATCAGGTCACCCTGTGGGCCAGGGAACCCGAGGTTGTCAGATCGATAAACGCGGACAAAGAAAACAGAATGTTCCTGCCGGGTTGCTGGTTACACGACCGGCTGGTCGCGACGGACGACCTAGCGGGTACGGTCGTCGATGCGCAGATGGTGGTTTCGGCTCCACCTTCCCACTTTGTGCGCACACTCATGAAAAACGTTGCGACGGTCTTAGCCAGACCAGTGCCAGTGGTCAGTGTGTCCAAGGGCCTGGAACCGGAAACGTTTCACACGATCACCGACGTTATCGCCGAAGAGTTGGATGGATGTCCTGTCGTGGCGCTTTCCGGCCCGAGCTTCGCGCGGGAGGTGTACGACCACATGCCGACAGCGGTCGTCGCGGCGTCAGTTGATGAAGACGCGTGTCGTTTGGCGCAGGACGCTTTTTCCACGAGTCACTTCCGGGTGTACACCGGAGACGACGTGAAGGGTGTGCAGCTGGCTGGCGCACTCAAAAACGTCGTTGCGATCGCGGCCGGCATTTTGGAAGGGTTGGGTCTCGGTCACAACCCACGAGCAGCCCTCATTACGCGTGGTCTGGCCGAAACAAGCCGGCTGGGTGTGGCCCTTGGCGCCGACCCGAGGACGTTTTCTGGTTTGGCCGGCATGGGCGATTTGATTCTAACGGCCACGGGCTCGCTGAGTCGTAACCGGATGTTAGGTGTCGCGCTGGGGCGAGGAAAAACCCTGGATGAGGCCATGGCCGGCAAGAAGACGGTGGCGGAAGGCGTGAACACCGCGGCGGTTGCCACGGAGCTGGGGCGCCGGACGAATATCGAACTACCGATCGCGAACGAGGTCAGTGAAATCCTGTTTGCTCATAAGGATCCACGACATGCCATTCGCGATTTGATGGAGCGTGAATTGAAAGCGGAGGTTTGGCAATGACAGCACCCCGCCGATCCCAACGCGAACTGCAACAGTTCTTTTCCATTGGTGATGTCTGTGAGCTGACAGATCTCAAGCCACACGTGCTCCGCTATTGGGAGAGCCAGTTTCGCTTCTTGAATCCCGCAAAAAACCGGTCAGGAAACAGGGTCTACCAACGTCGGGAAGTCGAGCTGATCATGCTCGTCAAACATTTACTGTACAACGAGAAGTTCACGATCGAAGGCGCGCGTCGTCGCATCGAACAATACCGGCGCACAGGGTCACTCAAGACGGAGGCGCGCACAGCCCTGCAAACAGAAACCATTGGTGAACTTCGCGGCGCGATGCAGGCGGTGCTGGATGTGTTGAATGGGGAATCGCCAAGTGAAGATCCTGGTAAGTAACGACGACGGTATATTGGCCGGTGGAATAAAACTGCTCGAAGACGTTGCGCGTAGTGTCGGTGATACGGTGACCGTTGTGGCCCCTGACCGGCAACAAAGTGCGGCAAGTCATGCGTTGACGATGGGCCGGCCGCTGCGCCCCGTCAAACTATCCGACGACAGATACCAGGTTGATGGGACACCCACCGACTGTGTGCTCATTGCATTGGAGGTGTTGCTCGAGTCAAAACCTGATTTCGTTTTCTCAGGTGTGAATCATGGCGCGAACATGGGTGAGGACGTCTTGTATTCCGGCACCGTTGCCGCGGCGATGGAGGGATTATCGGTTGGTATCCCCAGCATGGCCATTTCGTATGTCGGGTACGAAGACGAACACATGGACACGCACCGCGACTGGCTCAAGAGACTGATGGAGGACGTTGTTCGCGTGCGCGACTTTCCAGCCGAGACGTTGTTGAATGTAAATTTACCGCCCATTCCCGGCGACAAGATCCGCGGTATCAAAGTGACCACACTTGGTCGCCGAGTTTTCTCCGACTCACTGAAGAGAATGAATGACCCCTGGGGTCGCGAGACGTATTGGATTGGCGGAGGGAAGTCCAGTTGGTCGGGCGGGGAAGAGTCCGACTTTCGCGCCATTGCGGACGGTTACATTTCCGTAACGCCGTTACACGTTGATCTCACCAATTACAAGCTGCTTGAGTCGGTACGTGCGTGGAAACTTGGCCAATAGGCGATAGTTACGGCGGTTATCGCACGCAGCTCGTGGAGACATTGCGTCAAAACGGCATAGACGACATCTCCGTACTCGCAGCATTTGGTCGTGTCCCGCGTCACCTCTTTGTCCCCGATGCACTTCGCGGCCGCGCCTACGACGATGCGTCATTGCCAATCGGAAACGGCCAAACAATTTCACGTCCCACAACACACGCCCGTTTTCTCGAAGCACTTCAACTTCGCGGGGAAGAGAAAGTATTGGAGATTGGTACCGGCTCGGGATTTCAAACCGCGTTGTTGGGGTTTCTCGCGCGACACGTCACATCAATCGAACGTATCGCCACTCTTGCCGAGGGTGCCAAACGGGCGCTTGTGTCCGCGGCGGTCAGCAACGTGGTGTGTGTGACGGGTGACGGTACGGTTGGCTGGCGCCCCAATGCGCCGTACAATGCAATCGTGGTGAGCGCTGCGGGCCCGAAGATTCCGAGGCCGTTGCTAGAGCAGCTCGCGGTGGGTGGGCAGCTGGTCTTACCGTTGGACCGTGGTGGGTCTCAGTTTACCGTTCGTGTTAGGCGCGGTGCATCCGGATTTACAGAGGAGAAATTGGATGGGGCGAGTTTTGTTCCGTTAAAGGGGCGGCATGGTTTTGGGGTGTGAGTTTCGAATAGAGAGCCACGAAATCCACCAAATCCACGAACTCGTCCAGACGTCACATATGGGCCACTGAACCCGCAGAACCACGGAAAGAAAAAATGTTTTTTTCAGCGGATTCCGAGGATTCCGTGGCGCTGTTTGGACCACCACTCGTTCGTGGATTTAGTGGATTTCGTGGCCCCCAAAAAAACTACCAACCGCCAGCTCGGAGCGGGTATGGTGCAGTGACGCACTTCTCCGGAAGCTGACGATTGGCAGCAATTGATCGACTACCGAATCGGAATCGAAATCGATACCTGATGTGTAAGCACCGTTGCGTCTTGCAGTGTTAGGGGGCCTGAGGGCGCCAATAAAATGTCGTTAGCGGCAGCCGCGGTCGCCGCACGGTCCGCTGCGGCGCCGGTCCATGCAACACCCGGCCGGCCTGTTCCGCTTGTCACCCTACCCATGTACCGCAGTTGCAGATCCACGAGTCCGATGGTCAGTCCCCAACTGGGAACCCATTCCATCCAGTCCTCATCTTGACGACGAAACGTGTCGGCAACGTTGTCCCATTGATCTAGATGGAAGTCATACGCGCTGACACGGAGACCAAGCTGTAACGCAACATTCCCGGTTTGGTGAGCAACACCCATATTGATGAACGCGTTGGAGAAGTCGAAAGAGTTCTCGACTGTCTTCCCGCCACTCGGTATGGTGTCGCCACTTGCGGTGGGCACGGGACCTTCGGCTTCTGCCCATGTCTCACTGGCGGCCGGTTCGTAGATCAAGTCTATGCCAAATTTTGTCTTCTCAGTGACTTTGGATAATCCGACACCGAGGTTAAACGCGTTGCTGTAGCCCGGGTCGCGCGGGATATTCATGATTTCGTAATTGGGAATTTTGGGGTGCAGTTTACGGTTTGCCGTAACGATGCCGCCAAGACGCCAACCGTTTTCGCCGACCGGCTGGTTGTAGCCAAGGTGCGCACCCCATGTTCGGGAGCGATCTTGATTGCGCTCGATGCGTGTATTGGGTTCCCATATCCAATTGGTTGAATCGGCGAGGAACCAATCGACATAACCAACGTCGTGATTCATGTTAAATCGATGATGGAGCAGAACGGCTTCCAATTCGCCGTCACCTTCGAATTCTTTGCTGAGTCCAACCCGCACGTCAATCATGTTTCCGTTCTGGGCGATGCCGCTGGCAAGGGCGTACAGATGTTCGACGCCGTCGATTCCGCCCAAATCGGCACCCATGATGCTGGCGCCGAGTGATGTGGTTGCGTTTAAATTGCGGCCGATGTGGAAGTTAAAATACTTGTTCGTCGATGAGCGATTGCTCAACGTATTTGGGTTGATACCAAGGCGGATCGCATCGCCCTCAAAAAGCGGCACGGGGCCACCAAAAAATTGATTGCCCCGCCTCAGGTTCTGGAGGGCTACGAACACACCGCCAAACCAATCCCGGGATGTAAAATTAGAACCGACGGGAATTGTCCGGGCGCTGCCGGCCCGGTTCGACACGCTATAGAAGGTGGGTGAGGAGAAGACCTGCGACTCGCCGAAGTGTGCCCCTCGTGCGGGATTGACGTACGGGTCCAGTAAACGATCATTGAGTGCAATAGAGACCCCACCCATTCCCAGATTTTCCGACGGAAAGATCAAAAACTGATCACCGGCGGCAATGGGAACCGTCTTGAGCGAAATAAGTTGGCCCGACAACTGCGCCGGTAGTGTCGCAACGCTGGCGAGCAGCAAAAGGCCAACTCCTGAGATGCGCGTGGTGCATGCAGCAACAAACTGAGATCTGGTAGTCATGTGTGCCCCAGGGAAACGGACGTGTAAGCCGTGGACGCTGTATTCTTGAAGTGGTAAACTTCGTTGTACTTGCCGGCCGGGTCCTCCGGTTGGCCACGACACGGATTTGGTTCTTGGTGACCCGTATACCCACACACCCCATAGCGCGTCACGCTGGCGTTTATCCCACAGGATCGTGTGACGGAACGTGGCTCGGCGGGGTATTCCAGGCGTGAAGGCAGAATCCGACGGGTCGCTCGTACGGCGAGTGCTGGCAGGTGATAGTGGGGCGTACGCGGGGCTTGTCGAGCGATACCGTGACCGTCTTGGTCGATATGCCATGCGCATGCTTGGGAATGCCGCCGATGCCGAAGAGGCGCTTCAGGACACGTTTGTCCGGGGGTATCGCTCGCTCGCCCGATGCACGGATCCGGAACGATTTGGCGCGTGGTCCTTTGGCATACTGGTTAACCGATGTCGTACGTATGGAGCCAAACGGGCACGGCGGGATCAAGTCGTTATTGCAGATGAATACGCCTTACAAAATGCGTCGGTGTCGCACACGGCGGATAACGATGCATGGCGGGACCTCATCGCATGGGCTATCGACAGGCTTTCGGATGAACAACGCGAAGCATTTCTGTTGAAACACGTGGAAGACTTGAGTTACGAAGAGATGCAAAAAGTTACGGGGGCAAGAATCCCTGCCTTGAAAATGCGTGTGTTGCGTGCACGCGAAGAATTGCGCCGTTTGTTGACGGAGGCTGAACGTGTCTGAGCACGACAAATTCCTCAATCGAGTTGTCAGTACGCTGAAGGAGCCGGTGCAGATTGATGCGGCCCTCGATCGGCGTGTGATGGCGGAAATCGAAACCATGCCACGGTTGGAACTATTGCCGGCGCCGAGATCGGCGTGGCAATGGTTGACCGAGCGGCGAACTGTATCGATCAGTCCGATAGGCGGGTTCGCCTTGGCTGCGGCATTGGCGATGATTGTGGTCTTCGGTGCGCGCACTGTTAATCAGGTCGAGCCGCCGGTGACGCTAGCGGATGTTTCTTTGCCCGCCGGTACCAATGCTGTGCAATTTGTGCTGGTGGCACCCGAGGCGGGCTCGGTATCTTTAGTCGGCGACTTCAACGATTGGAATGTTGCCGCCACGCAACTCGTGCGTGAAGAGGGCGGGGGAGTGTGGGCCGTGACGGTGCCGTTAACACCGGGACGATACCGGTATTCGTTTCTGGTAGATGGGGAGACGTGGCTACGTGATCCTCAGGCTGCCAGAACGGTAGAAGATGAGTTCGGAAGACCAAATTCCGTGCTCACGATTGGAGGAGCATGAGGAGATTGGTAGGCCTAATGGCGCTGTTGATGAGTATGCCGGTTATTGCCGCTCATTCTCAGGAACAGCGTCTTGCGGGAAGAATATCCGACGATGCGCGCATAGAGATTGACAATGTCTTGGACTCAGCGCGTATGGAAAGATTACCGGTTGAACCCCTGGTCGATCGTGCGTTGGAGGGCGCGGCAAAAGGTGCCGGTGGTGACTTGATTGTGCGCGCCGTGCGGCGACTGCGGGATGAACTTCGTGTTGCCCGGGCCGCTTTTGGGGACGATGCCGCCCAACCGGAGGTCACGGC
>JAZDDC010000479.1:0-4414 GCA_036679565.1 Gemmatimonadota bacterium | reverse complement strand
GTTGGGATGATCCAGTTTCGCTGCAGTACGTGCCTCACGTTCGAAACGCCCCACAAGTTTTGCGTCATGCGAAACCTCCGGTGGCAACACCTTGATCGCTACCGGACGTTCAAGTGCCAGGTCTTCCGCGAGGAAAACCGCGGCCATTCCCCCACGCCCAACCATTTTGGTCACACGGTAACGACCCTCGAGTATTTGCGAGAGACGCGCCTTGAGCATGGTCGCCGAGTTCGTGGTGGGCGGACCGCTGCCCGGACTCGACAAATTCAGACCGCAGACCCGGCAGAACTTGCTGTCTTCGGCAAGAACGGCACTGCAATTGGTGCAGTTCACGGACGCCTTGTACCGGGCATGGGTATCAAGGGGATTGGATCGGTGGCCCGGTACGTGGAGATGGGTTCATCGACGGCGGCAGCAGCATTTGCGACGATCGTAGTCACCAGACGATACCGAGTTGGCACCCCCGCAAAATCCGTAACCAGTACAAAGTATTCACCCGGAACCAATCCGACGGACGCACGTGGCGCGGTGTCTTCGCCGGGAAGACTCAGACCCAAGAGCGCAATGGAATCCGTCGCAAATCTTCGGAACACGTACACATCCAGATCGGGATCGAGAAACCCTCCGACGGTTCCAATGACCTCTGCCTGAAATACGCCCGTGGACACCGTAGAAACCGAAAACGAAAACCAATCCGCCTCATGTGGATTGTCAATCGTTAATTGTAGCGTGTCACGACCACCCAACGGAAACGCGGACTGGCACACGTCGTTTTCTTCAGCCTCGTCCGGCACCCGTTGTGATTCGTACGACGTACTTATGCGCAACTCATAACCGGCTGGGAAGCTATAGCCCAACAGCAAATCATACGTGCCAACCGCAAGATCTTCGATTGCCACGCGAAAGAACGCACCGGGCTGGAACGGTAACTCGAATGGTATACCATGGCATGCTTGGAACCCCGGCCCCAACAACCAGGAATCAGGACCGATTATCCAATTTGAGAGATCCGAACGCCATTCGAGGCTGTCCGTCAGCAGAATCCGGTACGACTCCGTCGTGGTTTGATTCGATTGGACAAAAAAGGTCCTGTCGCCCCGCACTGTTTGCGTGAAACGGTACCAATCCGCCGGAAGGCTATCGTCCCTCGATCTACCTTCAAACGCGAGCGCCGGATTGTGGAATGCCTCGATACCACCCAAATCCCACGGAATCGTATCGTTTGGCTCATAGATATCACGTCGAATCACCGCGATGGCATCCGGACTCTGCGCGTTCCCCGCCGGAGCCAGCACAAGCGCTCGAGCAAGTCGGGGAGTCGGCGGTGCCACCCAGACAGACAGTACACCAAACCGGTTTGGAAAATTCGGGTCGGCCGGAGTCCATGACTCGTCCGTCGCAGCAACCAAGTCCTGTTCATCGCCGAGTGAAACCAAAAAGATGGACTCAGGATTAAGGCCTGACCCGTAGATGCGTACCGTGCTTCCGTAAAACCTTACACGCGGCCTCATGCTATCTATGGTCACGAGCGCCTGCACCTTGATAAGCTGCTCGGCTGGCTTCGCCGATACGAAGCCCTTAGAACGCACGGTTATCAACGCAGGGCCGACGCCTGTCGCGAGCAAGAAACCCTCTTCCGGATCGATCGCCGCCACCGTCGCCAGGCTACTTGTGAACGTCAGAGGGCTGGCGTCCACAACATCTCCGTTTGCGTCCAACAGCCTAGCTTTCACCTGTATTACGTCCCCGTCCAGGAGAACCGGGATTGCATCCATTTCCACCGATAGCTCAGAGCTTCGCTCAGTCGGATAGACGCACGCTACCCAGAGCCCAGCGATGAGAACGGAGGTGATTAAGCGATTGCGACCCATGATGACAATCTATCGTGCCGGACGGGCCCACTGCGGCCCATCGCGCAACTTATTAAGGGAAAACGACTTACATAGCATCCTACATGACCCAGCACTTCACCCAGCCGGTGTCATACACCACAATGAATAGCAATACCCCGAATTATCGGCGCGCACGGCGATTTACGTCACAAATCAGGCAGTTCCATCGTCCTAACGAAACTGCAACATTTCGCGCTCGTAGGCCCACTATAGCAAGATAAGGAAAGGCTGGGCAAACCCCCGTGGGAGAGATCGTGTGATTCAATTACGAAATATCAATCGGGTTTTCGGTAAGGGTGACGAGCGCACCGAGGCGGTCCGGAACGTCAACCTGGACGTCGGCGAGGGCGACTTCGTGACCATCATGGGGCCCTCCGGATGCGGCAAATCGACCCTACTCAGCATCATCGGCATGTTGGACGCGTCCTGGACGGGATCCTACACCTTTGTGGGGACCGAAGTACATCGACTCAAACCGAAAAAGCGCATCGCCCTGAACCGCGATTACGTGGGATATGTATTTCAACAATACCACCTATTGGATGACCTGACGGTCGCCGAAAACCTCGAGGTTCCGCTCACTTACCGAAAAATCAAAGGCGCCGAACGGTCTCGAATGGTGGACGAGGCACTGGAGCGGTTTGGACTTGGACCCAAACGCCGGGCCTACCCGGGCAGCCTCTCCGGTGGAATCCAACAACTCGTTGGAGTCGCCCGAGCCATCATCGCTCGACCACGTGTCATATTGGCCGACGAACCGACGGGAAACTTGCATTCGGATCAAGCGAGAGAAATCATGGAATTGTTTCAACGTCTCAATCGAGACGGTGCCACAGTCGTGCAGGTGACGCACTCGGAAGAAAATGCGAGCTTTGGGAACCGGACGGTGGAGATGTTCGACGGCGAAGTGAAATAGCCGGACTGCTTTTTTTGAAAAAACGGCGGACCGGAACACACGGGAAACCGTGCTTGGATGTCCAGTTTGCACAGAAAACATCCAGTCAAATCAAAATTGACTATTTTTCGCACTCCATCGAGTTCTTCGTCCGTGGATTTCGTGGATTCCGTGGCGCTGTTTCTTGTGGCCGAACCGAAACAGATTCGCCAACTCAGCCTTAGATTCTAGCCGTGACCCCATGCAACATCACAACATCAACGTTACCAAAACAGCTCGCTACGTCACACTCGGAACGTTGGGCGCGCACACACGGCAGATTTGGTTTCTCTGTCACGGATACAGTCAACTCGCGGAGGACTTCCTCGGGTACTGCAAAACACTCGAACACGAAACACGCTACTTAATTGCTCCCGAAGCACTATCTCGGTTTTACCCTAAGGGCGCCGCCGGGAAAATTGGCGCATCTTGGATGACACGAGAAGATCGTGAAGCCGACATCGGAGACTACGTGAAGTATCTCGATGCGTTGTACGACGAAACGTTCACACAAGTGGAACGCGGGCGTGTAACCGTGCATGTACTCGGCTTCTCGCAGGGAGTGGCAACCGCATGTCGCTGGGTTGCACGCGGTGACGCAAAGCTCGACCATCTTGTCATGTGGTCGGAACGTCTTCCACCTGAGTTTGCTGCGCCCCAACTGGTCGATCCATTTCGTGATCTGCGTCTCACCGTTGTGAACGGTAGAACCGATGAGTTCATCACCACAGATGTACGAGATGAGAACGCTACGCGCTTGGAAAAACTCGGACTCTTTTTTGAGGACATCCGCTTCGACGGCGGACACCGAATGGACAAGGAAACCCTAAGGGGCTTGGTCCGAGAAACGACAGATTAGCTTGGCGTCAAAGCTCGCACCCGGCGGCCCATGATCGTCGTCGCAAACGCGAATGACGAAACAACGGGCAGCCGGTTAGCGGGTAGCAGGCAGCTCCTACATCATCCTCCAGCCTCGGACGTGGTGGCATCCACCATATTCACTTCTTCCGCACCACCCAAATAAATTCCGTTGAACAAGAACTTGAACGTACCGTGCGGTTGGCCACGACGAATGATCTCCGGTCCGAACAGATAAAGGGTGCCCTCACCAACATCTGTCTCGGCAATCGTCACACCGCCGTTTAGATAGTGTTGTCCCCACGCCCAACCACTTCGTAACGGTTCACGAGTATCGAACCAACCAATGGGCCGGACACCGTTTTCGCGCGCTTGCTCGGTCAACTCGAATACCGGGCTGTTGTTGAAGTGAACATCCACCTCTTCGTCCATACCCCACGCAATGGGTTGCGTATTGTCAACACGAATCCTCGCGATGGAGCCCGGTACGAAGTACTGTTCGCGTGCCAACGGTTGGCCCTCGTGATCGATCATGTAGTTCTGCAACCCGGTACCCAGATGACGGGCCATAGCCGCAGAACTTCCAATCGTAATCATGGTTCCGCCGTTGCGTAGGAACGCTTCCAGTTGCGGAACTGTCTCGTCGGTTGTCACCGAGCCCAGACGATCTTGATACTCGGTGGGGACGTTGTCCGGACTACCGCCACCAAAGCCCCGTTGGCCATCACCG
>JAZDDC010000478.1:0-3707 GCA_036679565.1 Gemmatimonadota bacterium | reverse complement strand
GTGACGTTTTCAACGTACGAGATTGGCGAAAGGCGGCGGTATAGTTCGCGTTGTTCCCAGGGAGGACCGTAAAATTCGTACTCCGTGAGTCCCTGCGCGTCGGACGAACCCCACCAACTTTCCCAGTTTGCAATGGACCGACTTGTGACGGCGGCGGAGAACCGATCGGTTGTTGCCGTCAGCCAGTTGGTCATGAATCCGCCGTAGCTGCCACCGGAAACACCAACCCTGGAACCGTCGATCTCCGGGTACGCGGCTATGGCCGTCTCTACGCCGGTCAGGAAATCCTCTTGATCCATCTGGCCCCACACACCACGCGTAGCATACATGAAGTCATGCCCGTACGATGCCGACCCGCGAGGATTGGAGTACAGAACAAAGAAGCCGGCATTCGACAACACGTGAAACGTGGGAAAGAACGAATTCCCATACGCGCCGTGCGGTCCGCCATGAATTTTCAACACCATCGGGTACTTCTCACCGGGCCTAAAACCCACCGGCTTGACGATCCAGCCTTCGATTTTCGTGCCGTCCTCGACCGTCCATGTCAAACGTTCCGCTGGTTGCAGCGCGAGTTCGGATAGCAGCACGTCATTGAACGACGTCACTCTCTGCTCGTTGTTGCCATCACCACGAGCGACGAAAACCTCGCCCGGAGAGTCTGCGTCGGTGCTCGTATACGCGAGCACTCGTCCGTCATTAGAAGACGAGACGGACCCAACCCGCCGGTCACCGGTTGTGATCTCCACAATTTCTGTTGACCGGAGATCCATCTGCAGGAGTTGCGCGTTTCCTCCGACTCCGGCGGTCCATCGAATGTGTCGGTTATCAGGCATCCATGAAATCGCACCCGGTCGGTTATCCAAATCCTTGGTCACATTGATTGGCTGGCCAGGGAAGGTTCGTTCACGTGCGACTTCAACGACTTTTATATCGGTTTCCGCACCACGTTCCGGCTTTTACATGAAGGCCAAGCGGGTACCGTTTGGTGAGAATGACGGTCCGGATTCCGAACCTGGGTTTTCGGTGAGCGCGCGAACTTCGCCACCGTTCACCGAGACGGTGTAAATCTGCCTCCAGTTTTCTTGATTCAATTCAAGGTCTTCGCGCTCGTTACCGGTAAACAACAACATCGAACCATCCGGGCTCCATGTAGGTTGACCCACGTTGAAAGGCGCCTCCGTAACTTGCCGCGGTTCGCCCCCGTCAGCCGACACGATAAATAGCTGGCTCTTTTCGTTGATGGAGTAGTGGGGGCGGAATACCAACGTGCCGTCGCGCTTGTAACGCATTGACGTCACGACACGCCCGTCGAAACGTTCGGCGTTCAAAGTGTTCGTAACGGCGTCCGGTGCAATCCAACCTTCGCGCTTGGATTCCTCGGTGTCGTCCGTTTCTTCTGGCGACTTCGTGAATGCAATCCAACGTCCGTCAGGCGACCAAACGGGCGCAGCATCGACACCGTCAATATGGAAGGCCTCGCCACCCGGTGCCGTGACTCTGACAAACCACACGGCGTTTTCCTCATCGCCGCGGCGAGACGAAAAACTCAGCATCCCACCGTCCGGCGACCACCGTGGTCTCGAGGATTCTCGCGTAGGGTCGGTAAACCGGAAAGGCTCGCCGTCCGGCTGACCGTTCACAAGCCGCTGCATCCACACCTCGCGGTGCCGCTTATTTTCTTCCACGTTGATCGTGGTTACCGTGAACGCGACAAAGTCGCCCCCGGGCGAGACCTGAACCTCGCTCGGCGTTACCAATCGATAGTAGTCTTCTGGTTCGAAGCCTCTCTCTTGGGCCTGAAGCATGTTCGGCGCGACGAGAAGTGCTGTGGTAAAAAGTAGAAGCGAACGAAACATTTCGAATTCTCCGAGGAATTTTGGCAGACATCTAAACTAGCAACGGGATCTACGGCGAGCTACCGCGGGCGGGATTGTTACGGCCACGAAACCCACGAACCTCTCACGCTGGCGCCGCGCCCTAAAATACGCTACTGCTGTTTCTGTGGGTTCCGTGGCTTTTTTTGTGGGTTTCGTGGATTTCATGGCATCAATCAAGAGGCAACTCCGAAAACTTCGTCTCCAAATCAACACCTGCACGGCGCAACTTGGACCAATGGAAAACAAAAATCCCACTCGCGACGGCCATGACACCGACCCACAAAACTGTCGAGTGGAAGTACCATGCGGGTACGTCCGATACGACGTCTTTGGCAATATGACTGACAAGAAAAACCAGAAGGATCACGCTGCCGGTTATCCCAACGAACAGCTGACTCGTACGGTTCGTCAAGAATTGAGCGCTCGCTGCTATGGTTGGATTCCGCATTGGCAATACCAACATTGAAATACACATCAAAAGGAAATTCACAAGTAGTGCGGTAGCAAGTATATCAACGCCGAGGAAGAAATCTCCTGCGAGGTGACTGCCAAAGATGGTGGCGGAGGCCATTGCTCCGCTGGCGACAAGCGCGATATGTGGTGTGTGCCAACGTTCGTTGACCGCAGCAATGCTTTGCGGAAAAATCTTATCCTCGGCCCACGCGAACATCAAACGGGATGTCGCCAACAGCATCGCTGGCAAATCATTGATCAGTGCTATTGCGGCGCCAATCACAATCGCAATCGTCCAACCGGGGCTCATGACATAGCCGAGTAAGCCGGGGGCAGCAATATCTTCTGAGATAGCGCGCTCGGCAACAAACTCCCACGGCACAATGTGATACATGGAAGCTGTAAAGAGCATATAAAACAAACCTACCGAAACAATCGCAATCCCGATGGCGAGAGGCATATTTCGGTTGGGGTTCTTTGCTTCACCACCGGCCTGCGCAATGGAATCAAAGCCGATGAAACTCGAAAACAGTATCGCAGCCGCGGCAAGCATGGCACGCCAAGAAAATGGAGCGGATTGAGTCTCCGGGACCGCCTGGCCCTGTGCAACTAAAGCCGCCTTAAAATCGGTTTGGTCAAAGAACAATCCGGCCACGATAACGATCGCGCCGAGCGCGAACATCAAATACATTAGGGGAACAAGCAACTTCGCGTACAGCTTAACGCCACGCAGATTGACACCCACGAAAGTCCACACGAAAAGAAGCGCTACCGTCAACCGCACGGCACCTGAGTTTAATGCCTCGGCAAGACCATCAAGCGAAAGCGCAACCGCAATGTCCCGCACGAATGGATTGGGCAACAAGTAGGAAACGACTCCGATTGCCGTGCATATCCCAAACCATTGCGAAAAACTCGCTACAAATCCCAAGTACGGATGAAGCGACCGACTGGCGTATATATAACTGCCGCCGGCGCGTGGCATTGCCGACGACAAATGTGCGTACGCAAAACCCGCAAAGATGGCCGGCACGGCACCCAAAGCAAACGCATAAAGCACGTTGGGGCCGATACCAGGAACGTTACGCTGAATCGTGAACGGAATAATATTGATGGCGGCGCCCAACATCGAGCAGATACCCGTTGCTGCCAACGGAACTAGTCCCAGCTCGCGAGCAAGAAGGGGTCTGTCGTTTGGGGCCGTCACGGAATAAGCTCTCCGCGCGCTGGCCCAATAATCGCCGGGATGCCTGCGTTCGCTACCAATTGATTGAATTCGTCGAGTTCTGGGCCAAGCAGACCGTCCACTTCAGCCCGGAGACCCGACCACTGGCTTGAGAGGTCGGCGAACATCTGGCGGGCACCTCCAGTCAC
>JAZDDC010000477.1:0-12228 GCA_036679565.1 Gemmatimonadota bacterium | reverse complement strand
ATCTCATCTCTACGGTGGAGCCGTTGGTATGGGGGCTGCGCGAAGTGCTGGACTACAACGAAGTCTTGTTGAACCGAGATGATCTCGATGCCAAGGCGGCGGCCTTCATCGACTTCCTGCGGGATCGGGTGGTTGAGAAAGAATTTCGCGACGAGTGGGGGAACCGCCATCGTGTCACGACGTTTGCAGACCTCGACCGATTGTTTCGCGCCATATTTGACGGACTTGAGGCGCAGGGGCGCTCCGATACCTGGCGGACACATCATATCGCCACCATCCGCAAGGTCCGCAACCGTCTGATCAATATCTCGGTACGCTGCAAGGGGTTGGTCACCGATGACGGTGTGTCGAACGACATACCGTTTGGTGAATTCAAAGATCGTGATTTTTATGTCATCGATGTCGCAGGTATGGACCAGCTTGCGCAAGATCTCGTGTTCACACGCATTGTTTCCCAGTTGCGCGAACATCTCGAACGCCGTGACCTCGGTGTCGAGCATGTCGTAGTGTTTGTCGATGAGTTGAACAAGTATGCCCCCGCTGACGGACCGGACACCTACGTTCGCAAAATGCTGCTCGACATTGCGGAACGTGGCCGTTACCTCGGCCTGGTGCTCTTCAGCGCACAACAATTTCGCTCGCAGGTGCATCGACGTATCGTCGGCAATGCGGGCACGTCGGCGTTTGGTCGTATGGAGATGGATGAACTTGCAACACCCGGTTACCAGGTGTTGTCACCGGCCACCAAGATCAAGCTTGCTACGCTGCCCAAGGGTGAGATTATGGTGCGACATCCACACTTCACTCAGCCGGTGTTTCTTCGATTCCCGCGGCCGCCGGTCCTGGCTGGCCCGGCTGGGCTCGCCAAATTCCCGCCCGCTGCCGACGTGCCGATGGAGGAGGCGGTCATTGCGCAACTTATATCGCTAGACCCGAAGTTGGAACGCCGTGCGATTCGGGACGTCATCGCTGGCCGCGCGGAAGACGATGTACGTCGTGCATTGTTAGCGACTCGTCGTGCGGCGCCAGACCACGTGCTGAAGTATTTTTCGAAAGCGTTGGGACCGAAAGTCGAACGGGGAGTCGCGGATGAGTCGCGGGCAGGCGTCCCCAAGTTGCAGTCGATGCAAGATCCGTATGCCACGTAGAGAATTCCGTGTTTCGGCGGCGGCCATGGCGTTTTTCACATCGAGCACACGGGTTGCCGCATGAGTTTGCGGATTGCCCATCTTGCCGATCTTCATCTCGGGTATCGGCAGTATAATCGTCAGAACGTAAATGGTATCAATCAGCGAGAAGCGGATGTTGCGGCTGCTTTTCGTCGCACCATCGACGACGTCATTGCCGCAAAGCCAGACATCATTTTGATTGCGGGTGACGTATTCCATTCCGTTCGTCCAACGAACACCGCAATTCTCTACACGTTCAATCAGTTTCGGCGGTTACGTGCTGAATTAAATGATGTGCCAGTCGTCATCATCGCCGGGAACCACGACACACCGCGGTCGGTCGAGACTGGTACCATACTCACGTTATTCGAAGCCATCGAGAATATCCACGTGGTTGCACATGAGCCCCGAGCCATCCGGTTTGATCGTCTTGAATTGTCAGTGACCGGTTTTCCACGCGAATCTCTGGTGACCGAGTCGCGTCGTATACCGCCACCGGACCCTGAAGCAAAGCGAAACATATTGCTGATACACAGTGAGGTCGCCGGGGTCGTGCCGGGTGACAGATCGTTCGCGCAGCAGATGGGGACGGTGCTGGAACCCGGGGAGTTGCATGCAGAGCGGTGGGACTACGTGGCACTTGGCCACTATCACGTCGCGGCGGAAGTTATGGTGAATGCGTGGTATGCCGGCAGTATCGAGTACACGAGTCATACACCGTGGAGCGAGTCGTGCGACGGTTCCGCTCGTGTTCCGGAGGGCGCGAAGGGTTGGTTGCTCGTGACGCTCGAAGATGGTGATGTGAATGTTGCGTTTCAGCAGATTCCGCTCGCCCGTGGGCATATCGACTTGCAACCAATTTATTGTCGTGGCATGACCGCCGAAGAAGTAAGTGCCGATGTACGGAGTCGGGTAGAGGGAATGGAACGTGACATCGATGGTCAGATCGTCCGGCAGGTACTATTTGATGTATCGAGGAATGTGGTGCGGGATTTGGATCACGAGGCAATACGGGACTACAAAACCCGAGCACTACACTACCGATTCGATGCGCGGCGGCCCGAGGTCAAGGCTATCAGCGGCGTGGTGACACCCGGTCGTCGCCAAACAATGCAAGAGTTAGTCGCCGAATACCTTACGGAGCGAACCCTGACACCCGGTGTTTCGCGGGATGAAATACTTGTGTTGGCCAATGACTACTTAGGGAAGGTCGAACGCGACCTCGCCGAGTCGTAACGTGCGTCTCCATCGGCTCAAACTTACCAACTTCCGGTTGCACGCCGAAACCGACATCGCGTTCTCGAACGGGATCACGGCCATCGTCGGTTCAAACGGCGCGGGCAAGACGACGTTACTCGAGGCACTGGCATGGGCTTTTTATGGCACCCCAGCCGCACGTGGTAGCCGGGACTCGATACGGCGATCCTCGGCGCCCGCACGTGCGCCCGTGAGGGTGGAGGTCGAATTATCTCTCGGAGCGCACGACTATCGTGTTGTCCGCCATCTTTACGGTGCAGAGTTGTATCAGGATGGTTCCGCAGGCACAATTGCCAACAGCCAACAGGCCGTCTCGAGCAAGATGACATACTTGCTCGGTTTGAATAGGGAAGAATTTTTCAATACCTACTTCACCGGCCAAAAGGAACTCGCCGTCATGGCGGCGATGGGGCCAAGCGACCGCGGGAAATTTTTATCGCGGCTTCTCGGTTACGAAAAACTCCGCCTAGCGCAAGACGAACTTCGCAGTAAGCGATCCACACTCCGCGGCGAGGTGTCGGGTTTGGAGCAGGGTCTGGAAGTTGAAGCCACACTTGAAAGGGAGCGGGTCGAGGTCGAAACGAAATTGGCGCGCTCGAAGGCCGCGTTGGACGACGTCCGTAAAAACCTGAAGGCCGCCGAGCTACGCAGTAACGATGTCGGTCCGAAATGGGAGAGAGTCCAAAAACTTCGGGAGGCCACTGTAAAACTGCAAGGCGATCGAAGCATTGCAGAGCAGCAAGTTCGAGAAGCCACACGCGAGTTCCAACGTCTCGATCGAGATCTTGCTCAAGCGATCCAGGCTGTTGCGAAGATGAAGGAGCTGGAACCACGAATCAATCGCGTGGACGACGTCCAACGGGAGTTCGATCGGTTGGACCGGGCGGCGCAGGATGCGGGTCAGCGGCGACTCGTGACCGGGCAACTTGACGAATTACGTGAACAGTTGAAACGGGTGATCGCGCGCCGCGAAGAGTTGGGAGGCAGCGAGCTCGTGGAGCGGGCCAGGCGTGTTGTAGAAGAGGGGCATCACAAGCTCAAAGAGTTGCAAGGGAATGAGGACGATCTGCGGACGGTCTGGGTGCGTGACAAACAGGATGCAGATACCAAACGACAGACGCTGCGTACACAGTTCGTGGATGTTCAACAGCATCGGCAGCTTTTGATTGAGGGTGGGCCGGAGGGAAAATGCCCCACGTGCGCTCGGGAACTGGGACAGGAATTCGAAGCTGTGCTCGCCACGCTGAGTTCACAGTTGGAGGAGATCGAATCCAGTGGTCGGTTCTTTGGTCAGCGGGTCAAGCAGCTGACGAAGCCGCCTGCCGGTCTTGATGCCGCCGAAAAGGCTCGTGCTAGCGGTGCAAAGCGGGTCAAAGACGCGGTGCAGCGGTTGGCCGAAGTCGAAGCACGTGTGAGCGAGATCAGCGGTGTTGTGGCGGAAAGAGACCGATTGTTGGAACGCGAAAAAGAATTGCATGGTGCTTTGGCAAAACTCACCGACACGTATGACGCGGAGCAACACGAGGCGCTCCGTCGCGAACTGCGATCGCTCCAGGATGCTTCCAAGCTTTCCACGGAACTCAAATTGCGTGGCGAACGTGCTGAACGATTGGTGGAAGAAGCTGAGATTGCTGAACAGAACCTGTCGGAAAGAGAAGAAAAGTTTCGCCTCTTGACCGAAGAGGTAGAACGGTCGGGTTTTCGCGAAGAGGAGTACCGGAATCTCAAGGTCGAGTTCGAGCGGGCGGAAACCGAACGCCGCACCATTCAACTCAAGGAGAGTGCGCTTCAGGGTGACCACAAGGTGGCCCAAACAGCACAAGAGGGTGTCGCTCGTCGTATCAAGGAGCGAGATCAGCAGATGCGCAAGCTCAAAGACCTGCGCCGGCAGCTCACGTTGCATGAAGAACTTGATGACGCTTTCGAGGATTTGCGTCGCGAACTCAACGCCCGTATGAGACCCGATCTCTCGGAACTCGCCTCAGGGTTTTTGTCTGACGTCACCGATGGCCGGTACGACGAATTGGAGTTGGATGAACAATACCGGATCCGGATTGTCGAGGATGGTGATTCTAAGACTGTCATTTCCGGGGGCGAAGAAGACGTAGCAAATCTTGTATTGCGTCTTGCGATTAGTCAGATGGTTGCCGAACGTGCGGGGCAACCACTGTCACTGCTCGTGTTGGATGAAATTTTTGGTGGGCTCGATGAAGGAAGACGGCAGAACGTGGTGTCGATACTGCGGGGTTTGGCCGATCGCTTTCCCCAAGTGGTTCTCATAACCCACATTGAATCCATCAAGGAGGGTGTTGATCGCGTCTTGCGTGTGACAGTCGATGACGAGGCGCGTCTGGCCCGTGTGAGCGAGGAAGATCGCTTTGGCCCCACAAAAGATGCAGCATAGCGAACCTGCGGTTCAGGGACCGTTGCCCATTCGGCTCTCGGATGTGAGTGACATCAACCGAGTTTTTTCCGATGCCTTCACGGATCGTTACCGCCGTGATGGCCTTGTTGGTGTCCGTGTCCCCCGGTTAAACCCAATGATTTGGCGTTATGCATTGGAAGGTGCCGGCCAGGGCGCCATGATCTGGCGTGATGACCGCGGCGAACTCATCGCGTTTAACGTCGCGCATTGCTCGGGTAGCGAAGGTTGGATGGGGCCGTTGGCGGTGCGCACCGATCGACAAGGATCCGGTGTGGGCCAGGCCGTCGTTACCTCTGCCCTGGATTGGCTCATCGATCGGAATGTGTCCACCTTGGGGCTGGAGACCATGCCGCGAACGGTGGACAACATCGGTTTTTATTCGCGACTGGGCTTCTTGCCCGGTCATCTCACCGTCACTGCAGTTGCAGACATCCCACCACGTGTCGCCACGGACGTGAGGTTTACACGCCTGAGCGATCTTGCACCGGCTGATCGAGACGATGTGGTGCGCGCATGTCGAGACCGCCTGTGCCAATCCGCGCCCGGTTACGACTTTACGAGGGAGTTTAGGCTGACGCACGAATTACGGTTGGGTGATACGATCGTTATTGCGAACGACCGTGTCCGAGGGTTTGCGATGTGGCATGAGGCTGGGCTCGTTGAATCACGCCCCGCCGAAGAATTGCGCTTGCTCAAGTTGTTCGCAGATTCAACAGATACGTTACATGAGCTTCTGACTGTCCTGGAGGTCTGTGCCACACGGGCAGGGCTTGGTCGCATAGCGGTACGTTGTCAAACTAGCTTCCGGCAGGCCTATGCGCTGCTGATTCGCAGGGGTTACCGTGTTCGCTGGACGGATTTACGGATGACACTCGTTGGTTACGACTCGCCAGCGTTGCCCGCCGGTGAGATTCTACTATCAAACTGGGAAATTTGATGTGATGTCGGTGGTCAATCACCGGCTGTTTGCCGGTGAGTGACCGCCGACATCGGCTGCCAGCTGCCAGCTACCAGCTCTTGACGACTTGAACGCCGTTGGCAAACGAGAAGGATGTTGCCCCCTACCAATTTCGTCCCGGCGGCCCGCGTTCGTAAATGCTGGCAGCGGGTAGCTGGCAGCTGGTAGCCGCGCGCCGACGGCGCGCGTTCATCTCCCACCACAATCGCCCGCGCAACAAACCCAACCGCTCCAGCCAGCAAAACATGCACCCATCCGCTTTGAACTTGCATGCCATAGGTCAAAACGACCCACGTTACCAATGAACCAGCCGACACGAGAAGAGAAGTTTTTGCATTCATATTGTATCACCGATCATTTAGCGCTATCTTCGCCATCCCTGGGGCGTCGAGACTCAATTATTGAGCCAACAAGTCCGGTCACGCACCTGCTGCAACTGCTGAAGTCATGCCCTTAGGGGGAAGACCGACGTTTTTTCGATGGTGCGGTTCTTTTCCGTATCGGGCTTCAATAATCCTCGGCACTCCGGGAACGGTCGCCTGGACGCAATTTGTCGTCCGGCGGCCGTTTTGTCGTCACTCTTTTGATGTACAAGATGGCGAAGATAGCTTGGTCGCGGTGGCCAAGACAAGATGATGCCAAACTGTGGGTGAATACGTAATGAAAAGTGGCGGTGAGTTCGAGAATCAAATCCGTGACGTGCTAATTTCGGTGGGCGAAGACCCAGAACGGCCGGGGTTGGTTCAAACACCTGCCCGGGTACAAAAGTCGATGCGGTGGCTCACACGGGGTTACTCGATGTCTGTCGCGGACGTCGTTGGCAATGCCGTTTTTGAGGAACCACATCAAAGTATGGTTCTTGTCCGTGACATAGAGGTCTACTCGCTCTGCGAGCATCACATGCTTCCCTTTTTTGGTAGAGCCCACGTCGCGTACTATCCGAATGGCAAGATTGTTGGATTGTCGAAGATCCCGCGTGTCCTGGACGTATTTGCCCGACGGTTGCAGGTGCAAGAACGACTGACAGATCAGATTGCAGATGCGTTGATGGACGTTCTGAATCCGTTAGGGGTTGGTGTGGTGATTGAGGCATTTCATCTCTGCATGATGATGCGTGGTGTGGAAAAACAGAATTCAAAAACCGTAACATCGGCGTTGCGTGGAATCTTTCTCGACGACGCAAAGACCCGTGAAGAATTTTTGCATCTAGCGCACAGCGGGGGACTCTCGTGAGCGGACAACTTGCGAACAAAGTTGCGGTGGTGACCGGCGCCAGTCGTGGAATTGGCGAAGCCGTTGCGAAAACGCTGCAGGAAAACGGCGCGCACGTCTTTCGCCTTGCGCGATCTTTGACGGCTGATACATCACGTCATCGTACCGACATTCCGTGCGACCTGACTAAAGTGGAAGACGTTGAGCGGGCCGCTCGCACGATCTCAAACCAATGCGATGGTATCGATATCGTGGTCAGTAACGCTGGCACTTTCTTACTGAAACCAGCATCCGATTTTACACACGATGAGTTTGCCGCACAGCTGGCGGTCAATCTCATTGGACCGTTCGATATCATGCGCGAGTTGTTACCGTCGTTGGCCCGCCGAAACGGACATCTCATCACCATTGGCAGCGTTGCGGACCACCAGTGCTTCCCGGGAAACGCGGCGTATTCCGCAAGTAAGTACGGCTTGCGTGCCCTGCACGAGGTGATTGCCGTCGAGGAACGAGGGCGTATCCGGGCCACTTTGGTCTCCCCGGGTGCGACAAATACCGCCCTGTGGGATCCCATTGACCCCGACAACCGACAGGATCTGCCGAGCAGATCCGAAATGCTCGGTGCACGTGACGTGGCCGATGTCGTACTATTTGCTGTCACACGACCACGGCACGCGAACGTTGACATAATTCGGTTGGCCCCATCCGGTTTGACCAGCTCACGATAGCGAAACTCAAAGACAGATGGCTCCGAGAGGGCCGATGCTCAACTTCCTACGAGAACTACGCCAATTAACATCCACGAAGCGTGGATGCACACGCATGGCGTATACTGACCTGGAGTGCCAAGCGCACGACCTTTTTTGGCGTCATGCGTCGAGCATCGATGGCCTTGCGCGCGCGGCTGATGCGGCCGGTAACATGTTCGTGGGACCAAAAGCAAGCTTCACGAAGGACGGCCCACCGTTGTTACTGGTCGGTAGCCATCTGGATACCGTCATTGAAGGCGGTTGGTTGGATGGTAGTCTGGGGGTTGCGGCCGGACTGCACGTGCTTCGTGAGGCCGCGCTGGACGGCAAAGCGCACGCCAACATCGGTGTGGTGATTTTCCGGGATGAAGAGGGTGTGCGATTCAACAACGGTCTTTTTGGGTCCCGCGTCTTTGCGGGCATGTGTTCGGATGACGACCTGAACGTCGAAGACCAGAATGGCCAGTCCGTTCGTTCCGTTGTGCCGGACCCGGAGGGATGTTTGCAGTATGTGCCACCGGTCAAAGTCGCCGGCTTTCTGGAATGCCACATTGAACAGGGTCGGCGGCTGGAAGATCGTCGCGCACGGATCGGTGTGGTCGAGGGGATCGTTGGCATCCGGCGCTACGCCGTACGTTCGTCGGGTGTGGCCAACCACGCGGGCACCACCGAGATGAACCGGCGGAAAGACGCGTTGATCCCAATGTGCAAGCTTGTCTCGGAATTACCCGTGCTTGTGGCAGACTGGGGTGACGCTGTGATCACCTGTGGGCGACTCACTGTTGCTCCGGGCGCACCGAACGTCGTACCTGGCAGTGTGGATTCCATTGTGGAGGTCCGCGCGCAAACAACGCATATCCTGGACACAATCGAAGAACGATTCATGGCACTCGTTTCACGTCACACAAAGACTGCGATGACCGCCGGTGTGGACATCACCGTCTCCCGCGCCGCCGACATCGCGCCGGTTCACACAGATGCGAAGAGATTGTCAGATTTGCGTGGCGTCTTAACTGAAACAAACATTTCGTTCACTGACCTCCCCTCGATGGCAGGCCACGACACACAACATGCGGCATTGGTATGTCCCGCCGCGATGTTTTTCATCCCAAGCATCGACGGTGTCAGCCACAACCCAACCGAAGACTCTCGCGAAGACGACATCGTGTTGGCCGGAACGGTGATGCACGATTGGGTCATGCAAAGTCTTCTCTCCTTGGGAATTCGTTGATGCACATTGAGCTGGCCGAGTTGCTTTGCTGTCCGGAACAACATGAGGAGACGTTCTGTGTTGTTTCGGCGGACAAGACGGTTGATCGTACTGTCATTGCGGGGTTGGTCGGTTGTCCGGTTTGTCGCAAGGAGTATCTGATTGATGATGGCATCGTGCGGTTTACGAAAAGTGGCGGCCCGCTGGAAAACGGGCCATTGGATGGCGACGTTGGGATAGACGCCGGAACCGCACAAGCACTGCTCAACCTCTCGGGTGCAGGTGGTAATGTGGTGTTGGTTGGCTCCGCTTCGCGGTTAGCATCCAGTCTGGCAGACTTGGTGGAGGGCGTTCACTTTGTCGCGTGCAATGCGTCGATCTCAATAGTGAGCACAGCCCGCGTTTCGGTCCTGTACGCACCACAATCCATCCCATTACGCGCTTCGTCCATGCGAGGGTTGGTGCTCGGCGCTGAGATGTTTACACCGCCATGGATCGAGGAATCGTTGCGTGTGCTGTTACGTGGTACCCGTTTTGTGGCTCTCGGGCAGACAACATGTCCCGCTGGCGTCAGACAGTTGGCGGTGAGTGATGGGGTTGTAGTGGGGGAGAAGACTTAGGGCACGAACGCTGCATCGATCTCGTCTTTGTAATGATCCTCTACGACCTTCCGTTTCACTTTGAGTGTGGGGGTCAATTCGCCCCGTTCCAACGTAAAATCCTCCGCGACGAGAATGATCTTCTTAGGCATCTCAAATCGAGCGAGGTCTCTGAGATGCACCATCACCTCGCGCTCAACTTTGGCGGCGATCTCAGGGAGCGCGACCAACGCATCATTTGTTTCCGGCAGCGTCAATCTTCGGTTGCTGGCCCACTTGCGGCAAGCGTCCAGGTCCGGCACGACAAGGATGACGACGAACTTTCTCTTGTCGCCGATCATGACCGCGTTTGATACGAACGGACTTGCCTTGACCCGATTTTCGATTGGTTGTGGCGCGATCTTTTTACCGCCGGCCGTGACGATGATATCCTTTATCCGGTCGGTGATACGCAGGTAACCGTCGCTGTCTATTTCACCGATGTCACCGGTATGAAACCAACCGTCGCTGTCTATTGCGGCGGCCGTTGCGTCCGGTTTGTTGAAGTATCCTTTCATAAGACCCGGGCCACGCGTGAGAATCTCTCCGTTCTCGGCAATGGTGACCTCCGTCCGAGGAATTGCGCGTCCTACCGTTCCCAGACGCACGGCTTCGAGTGGGTTTACGGCAATGACGGGCGCGGTCTCTGTGAGTCCGTATCCTTCGATTATGGGGAGACCGGTTGCGTGGAAAAACCTGGCAACATCTTCCGCGAGGGGCGCCCCACCAGACACGAAGTAACGAAGTTTGCCACCAGTTTGCGCTCTCACCTTGCTGAATACCAAACGATCTGCAATTTTCTTTCGGGTCCGAAGGAATGCGGGGATGGGTTGGCCCGTCAGCTTGAGATCTGTCCACTGTTCGCCGATCCGCTTCGCCCAAAAAAACAGTCTCTTTTTCACTGCCCCACTCGACAACGCACGATCAATCACACGTGCGTAAATCTTTTCGTACAACCGCGGTACTGAAATCATGACCGTTGGTCGGATCTCCATCATGTTGTCACGCAGCTGATCGATACTCTCCGCGTAATTGATTGTTACACCGGCCTTGAGCATCGTGTAAAAACCGCACGTGCGTTCAAAAGCGTGCGAAAGCGGAAGAATGGACAGACACACATCGTCCGATCCGACCGACAAGATTTGTAAGGCGCCGAGCACGTTGCTGGTAAAGTTGTGGTGCGTCAGCATGACGCCCTTTGGGTCACCGGTCGTACCGGACGTATAGATGATGGTCGCAAGTGTTTCGGGTGGCAGTGCTAAAGCGTCCTCCCGGTATGTGGGGTACTTGGGTTCAGCCGCCGCGCCGCGACGGATTAACCGCTTCATCGTTGTCACGGGTGCCTCGTCTCCGAGATCGTCGAACGATATGATGTGTTGCAAGTGCGGTAAACGAGTTCGGATTTCCTCGATCTTATCCAATTGGGTGCGATCGGAGATGAAGATCGCAATCGATTCTGAATCGTTGAGCAAATATTCGATCTGACTCGCGATCAGCGTTGGATACACCGTCACATCGACGATTCCCGAATTCATACAGGCAAAATCAGCGATTGCCCATTCCGGCCGATTCTCCGACAAGATTGCTACATGGTCGCCGGCTTTGATACCGAGTTCACGCAGACCGAGTGCGGTGTGTTGTACTCTGCGGGCAAATTCTTGATGCGTGATATCCTTCCACTGTGCGCCAACCTTATGTCGTAACGCCGCCCGTTTTGTTGCAAAACGTTCGATAGCTTGAAAAAAGAGCTGCGGAAGAGTGTCTGGGTTCTTCACTGACGGTTTATGACGGTGTGGCGTGTTAGGTCAGGGAAGATGTCCGGAGTTGTTGTGTCCGCGGGCATGACGTTTATGGTGACCGGTTCTGATGGAAGTTCTTCAACTTGCGCCCGCACCCGGCCTGATCCGGCCGATATCCCGATCACGGTGCCTGACGGTGGATCCAAGGTAAAACCAACCTGGCCTGAATCGATGTCAAGCAAAGCCCACACGATGATAGCGTCAGTCACCGGGTTACCGGCCGCGTTGATGGCGGTGGCCTGCAACACCAACGTGTCGTCCACCAGGATGGTGACCTCGCTCGGCGCGTTAATTTCGATCGCAATTACGCGGCTGAAATCGCCCGTGATTGTTTCGCACGCGGTCATGGCGAGCATTGCAAACGGTCCAAGGTGTAAGGATTTCAGGATTCGTCTGAACCTTTCAGATCCGCCAACGCCCGATTGGCGTGGTCCACCCACTTTTGTCCGTCGGTACCTCGTGGTGGGCGGGAAAGGAACTTTTCAAGGTGGGTCATGGCCGTTTCGGCATCGCCCTGTTTTAGGAGGAGAAACGCGAGACCGTAATGGGCACCACCCAACGTGGCATCAATTTCCAGCGCTTTACGGTAGTATCGAATGGCCTCATCGTGTTGTCGCGTCTTAGAGTAGGCGATTGCGATGTTTTGCAGGACACGAAGATCGGTGGGGTGATCACGCAGTGCGAGACGATAGGACGTGAGGGCGGCGTCAAAGTCTCCCTGGCGTTCCAGCGCCAAGCCCTCATTGAGGTAATCCAGGCGTTGAGGGCGAACATCGACCTTCGAGTCGCGCCCCAAGAGGCGTTTCCACAA
>JAZDDC010000476.1:0-6895 GCA_036679565.1 Gemmatimonadota bacterium | reverse complement strand
GCCGGGGTTGGCAGCGACCACGGGGCCGTCTGACATCGCCCACGTGTCGATCGCCCGCAAGCCGGTCGCCTGTTTCGTCGATCGAGACCGTTATATCTGGTTCCGCCGCGCCGCCCTCGTCGAGGATTGCACCCTGCGCGAGCAACAAAGCCCGGAGATCACCAAGATCGAACTGACCGTTTTGGTTGCCGAGTTCGTCGAGTGCATTGATTTGCTGCCGGTTTAACAACGCAGTGCCGTCTAACATTTGCTCCGCCACATCCTCCGCTGAAATTGCCTCGGCCATGTCGAGAGCCGAAGTTCTCTCGGCGGCTAACATCACGGCAGGAGCAACCGTCATTTTCTTGAGCCGAACACGAAGAGAATCCACCAGTATACCCTGGTCGAACTCCAACCAAATGCGGCCATATTCGTGGGATCCCGAAACCTCGGCTTCGGTCGGCGTGACACCTTCAATGCGGAGCGACGTCAGATCGACTGTATTAACGTCCATCAAACGCGTCCCCGCGATGTAACCCGAGACGGTATCCCGCCAACGTCGCGGGAGTCTGCAGGCGTCGATATCTAGTTTAAAAACACCGAGAGATGCCCAGTCGGTATCGTTGACCAGTGTTCCGATTGGGCTGACACCGGATGTCGAGAGGTTTGCACCGTACAGCCGGTCATGCAACGATGTCATCACAATCTTGATGGTGGCCGTCTGTCCTACGTCGAGCATGTCCTCGCCGGTCGCGAGTGTCGTACGGTCTAAGATCTCTGATCCGTCGAAATCGCCAACAAGAGTCAGGCGGTCGCTGGTGATCGATGACAGGACAAAAATTTCCGGATATTCACCGGCGTGATCGACCGGGATATAGTACGGGCCGCCGTCTTCGTACCACAACGCCCACTGGAGTGCGTCCGCGAGCGCGACCGTGGAGAGCTGCACGTCGCCGTCGTTCCGAACATGTATGGTCTGTGTAAGGGTGCCCGGCGGTCCGGTGTTCTCCAGCACAGACGAATTGAAACTGGTTTCGACCGTCACGATGGGATTCTCCGGATCCAAGAAGAACGGATCTCCCGTCATGCTAGTGAGACCCTGGAGTTCCCAGGTGCCACCGGGATAGAAAGGAAGTGGAACTGTTTGTGAGGCAAGCGTCTGCCGATAGAGTGGTCCTAACCCCAGATTGATCTTCGGAGATTTCACTTCTGGTGTGCATCCCAGAACGCCCGTTGGATCGCAGATCTCCGGCACAACCACGACGCTGGGCACCGTCAGACCGAGCTGTAACACCGTCATCACGAAATCGTGTGTCACCTTTCCGGCGGTGGTGCTCGTAAACATATTTTTGAGGTCGTACGACGGAATGTGCGGCAATGGATCCTTCATGCCCAGAGGGAATGCTACATCAACACTGTGTCCCACTTTAAACTCGAAGGTGCTGGCGACCCCTGACGTTACCACGGCACCCGTTTGATCCTTGACCGTATAGTTCACCACCAAGGGCAACACTGCAGTCAGACGCAGATCGGGCAAAAACTCGAGTGCTTTCGATTCGGTGAACGCGACGAGCGATCTGAAATCCATGATGTCGTAGAAAGCGCTCGCGCCGCCGATGTCCGGCGTATCTGCACCGAGCGGCACGCGGGTGACTTTCGTCGTATAACTGTCCCAATCAATCGCGATGTCGATATACTTGTGCGAACCGGTTGCTGAGAGTCCATAACCGTCCGGCTGCACAGACGCCGAGGTCAACCCGCGTGGACGATCCACGGTGCCGCCGATGCCATGGAGATTTGATTCGAGAAACGTGAATGTGTGCGGCATGGCTTGCACCGTTGCACCCGGTATGGCCGGGAGTGCTACGGTCCCGGCGGCACCAGACAACGTCATCACGTCGAAGTTGCTGTTTGCGATGTTGATGGTTGGTGTCAGCGGAAAACCTGTACACCCGAACAAACACACGTCAACAGACGACGACGCTTGAAAACCAAAGCGACCCTCAAACGTGATGTCGCTTGCAGGTGGGGCAGTGTTGAATGACCATCCCGGACCCAACGAATATGCCGAGCCTATCGTTACCGTCTCACCATCACGGAAAGAATTCGGTTCTGGCAGCGTAATGACGATATCGACGGGATAGACGAGATCGACCGATCCCGTTTCCACGTTGAAGAAACGAACGGCAAGCCCGGTTGCTCCACCAGTGGCGCCACGAATGCGGCCGCCAAAATCCAAACCGGTCACTGAAACAACATCGCCTGTTTCGCTCGTAGGAACGTTCCATCCGACGTCCCATAGCGTGTAACGATAGTCGATGTTGGCAGGCGCGTTTGCCGGCCCCCACATGCTTTGGCCGCTTGTCTTGAACGTGAATTGATACGGTTGAGTGATCGTGTTGCCACGTGTTTGAGCCGCAAGCGACAACGGCACCGAAATGCCCACAGCTGTCACAAGAAACACGCATAAGAAGAACCGACGAGTCCCCATTTGTACCCCACACTCGTGTAGTTAATTTGATGCCTGCTTTACCGGATACGATAGGGACCGGCAAGTTTCTTTTTTATCGAGACCGCGTTTTATAGTTCGCGGGAGTTGCCGCTGGAGTTTTGTTATTCTTTAAGACTGCGAACGTTTCCTGAATCGTGCAAGTGTCGCGTAGCCGCAACGAAAGGGATGAGGCTCGGCCTGACCTTCGTCCCTATGCCCCAGGATCCCTCCCTCAATTGACCCGGACGTCGGTCCGGTAATGGGCCGTCGCGACCCTTCTGCTGTGGGTTGTTGGATTTCCGGCTATCTGATGAAACGAAACGGCCTGATCGAGAGCGCTAGGGGAACACCCGGTACAACCCGGCGCCCGCGGAGTGAAGTCAACGCTTTTGGCTCTAGCGGGTGGGTTTTGGATGTTTGCCGTTTTCGGCACGGCGCGGGCAGGTGGTTTGCCGAAGTGCGATAGTGCAGACGCGACGGTTCTGGTCGGGCGGGTCATTACCGAGGCACCGGCCGTGCAGACCATGGGTGTGGAATATGTCCGGATGACAGATGTCGAGGAACAGGAATACGATCCTGACGCCAAGACGCGAAGCTGCCGAGGAACGCTGATGACGACGGCAGGTGAGGATGTCGTGAGTTACACGATCCGATGGCAGGACGAAGCTACTCGACAGTTTCAGGTCGAGGCGCAAGTCATCAACTAGGGTTGGAGAATAGTCGTCGCATCCCCCGGCGACCTGACGGCTTTGTGTCCAAAAGGCAAGGCACTGCGCTTTGACACTCGAGGTCGAGGAAAGATCGGTACATTGGAGTCGAATGGTTTTCCTTGATCACAGGAGATTAATCCGCGGTGACCGCTTCGAACCGGACGCTTAAACTCGACATTCCCCTCGTTCTTCCTGACCTTCCGGATTCCCACGACGGTTGCCTACGCCGGATGACCGAAAGCCTGGCAACGCGTGAGGGTGTCGAGCGCGTTCACGTTCGTGAAGGTGATGACAACCGGAGCGCCGAACTGTGCATTCATTACGATCCAAGCGTGCTGTCCCTTGCACGCATCGAGGAAACGGCAAAGCGGGTTGGGGCGGAGTTGACCGACCGCTTCGGCCATGTCGTGTGGAAAGTGGACGGTGTCTCAAACCAGCGGAGGGCGCGAACGGTTAGCCAGCGGCTCCGCAGCGTGCCGGGCGTGCTCAATGCTGCGGCCAATGCCACTGGCCCGCTGCGCGTCGAGTTCGACAGGTCCGAGACCAACGAAACAGCCATCATGCACGCCCTTCGAAGCATGGGTGTCACCCGCGCTGTCACGGAGCCAGTCACCATCGACAAAAACCACGACGAGGGTGACCACGCGCACGGTGGTATTTTCGGCGATAAAACTGAGTTGATCTTCGTTGCGCTGTGCGGTGCACTTCTCCTGGTGGGCTGGACTGTACCGAAGTTCGTTGCGGTTCCCGGATGGGCCCCTCTCGCCGTCCTGGTTCCCGCCTATTTCTTTGGCGGTTTCTTTGCGCTGCGCGAGGCCATCGACAGCATCCGTAGCGGCCGATTCGAGATCGACTTCCTGATGCTGGTGGCGGCCGCGGGTGCGGCGGCGCTCGGCGAATGGGCGGAAGGGGCATTGCTCTTGTTTCTGTTCGGCCTGGGTCACGCGCTGGAACGCTACGCCATGGGCCGAGCCAAGCGGGCGATCGAAGCACTCGGGACCCTGGCACCAAAAACTGCCACCGTCCGCCGCGACGGCCGTTTCGAAGAGGTCGCTGTCGATGACTTGCGGGTCCGCGACACCGTGTTGGTGAAACCGAACGAGCGGTTGCCAGCCGACGGGTTCGTCATTAAGGGAGAGAGCAGCGTCAATCAAGCGCCGATCACCGGCGAGAGTGTGCCGGTAGACAAATCACCCGTCGAGAATGTGTCGGCCGCGACGGAAAAACCGAACTCGGTTGATGCGGCAAACCGCGTCTTCGCCGGCACAATAAACGGCGGAGGTGCGCTGGAGGTCCAGGTGACGCGCACGTCCGCGGACTCGACCCTTTCCCGCGTCATCAAAATGGTGAACGAGGCCGAGACGAATCAATCACCAACCCAGCGTTTCACGGACCGGTTCGAACGTATTTTCGTTCCAGCAGTTTTGGTACTCGTTGCCTCGTTGTTGTTCGCCGGCCTCGTTGTTGACGAGCCTTTCGCGACAACATTTTATCGTGCCATGGCAGTGCTGGTGGCCGCGAGCCCTTGTGCGCTCGCCATCGCCACACCCAGTGCCGTGCTCAGCGGGGTTGCACGCGCCGCCCGCGGGGGGGGTTTGGTTAAGGGCGGCGCACCACTCGAAAATCTGGGACGACTCACAGCGATCGCCTTTGACAAGACGGGCACTTTGACGGAAGGCAAGCCGAATTTAGTCGATGTAGTCACCGCCAGCGGCGTCGAAGAGCAAGAACTGTTACGCGTGGCAGTCGGGGTAGAAATGCTGAGCGATCATCCTCTTGCGGCCGCAGTGGTCCGGGATGGACGGATACGCCTAGGTGACGTCCCCGCAGCGGAGGCAACGAGCCTTCGCAGCATAACCGGCCGCGGCATTACGGCCGAGGTCGATGGGGAAACGACTTACATCGGGAAAGACGACTTGTTTACCGAGGTCGAAGGTCCGCCAATTCCCGACGATTTGCGCTCGCGAATCGACAGTATGGAAGTAAATGGCCGGACGACAATGGTCGTCAGACAGGGCGCACGCTATCTCGGAGTGCTAGGCCTCATGGATACACCGCGCAAAGCGGCGCGAGCTGTCATTCAACGGCTACGGCAAATCGGCATTCGCAGGATGATCATGATTTCCGGCGATAACCAGCAGGTGGCCAGCGCAGTGGCAAGAGAGATCGGCCTTGATGAAGCACACGGCGACCTGATGCCGGACGATAAGGTAGAAACCATTAAAAGGCTGCGCGCCGAAGGCAAGGTCGCCATGGTTGGCGACGGCGTAAACGACGCGCCGGCCATGGCGAACGCAACCGTTGGCATCGCAATGGGCGCCGCGGGTTCCGATGTGGCACTGGAGACCGCCGATGTTGCGCTGATGGCGGACAATCTGAACCACTTGCCGTTTGCCGTGGGACTGAGCCGCACCACGAGTGTCATTATCCGACAGAACCTCTGGTTTAGTCTGGGTGTCGTGGCCTTTCTAGTTCCCGCCACCATCCTGGGCCTCGGTATTGGTCCGGCGGTGGCGGTTCACGAGGGGTCTACAGTCATTGTTGTCTTCAACGCGCTGCGCTTGCTCGCGTTCCGGTCCTACCGTTTTTAATCGTTTCGAGAAATTGTTTCACGGCATCTTTGGACCGCAGATGAACAAAGGTTATATGAGTGTACTCTGGATCGGTCATGGCGGCATGGTAGTGCCGACGCACACGTCGATACGGCGCGCCCAACTCCGCCGCCGCGGGACCGCTCAGTAGATCAGTTTTGGACGCACATGCGCCAACCGCATCGCGTTGAGCGTGACGAGGAGTGACGCGCCCATATCGCCCACGAGAACAGCCACGAGCAGCGAAACAATGCCACCAACCGCACCGATTGCGAGGAGCGCCTTGAGAGTCAAGGCCACGGCAATGTTCAATCGCACGAGGCGACGGGCCAGTCTTGCCACGCGGACCGCGTACGGCAGCATCGCCAGGTCATCGGCCATGAGGGTCACGTCAGCCGTTTCAATCGTCGCAGGTGAGCCGGCACCTCCCATGGCAATACCGACGTTTGCGGCAGCGAGCGCCGGGGCGTCATTCACGCCATCACCGAGCATCGCAACAACCTTGTGCCGTGAGCGCAATTCTTCGATGACAGCGACCTTGCTCTGCGGCAGCAACCCCGCGCGGACGTCACGAATGCCAACTTCGCGAGCGATTGCCTGGGCAACCGTATAGTGGTCCCCGGTGAGCAGTGTACGCCCATCTTTCGAAGACGGCGGAGCACGGCAGGCGCGTTGGGTCGCAACGTGTCCGCCAGTGCGATCAATCCAACGACTTTGTCCCGTTCACCTACGAGCACGACCGTTTTCCCCTCTGCCTGCAACACTTGATACTCCGGTGGCACTACACAATCCGGAAACATACCCGGTGTCCCGACCCGAACCTCATTCCCATTGACCGTCGCGACGACTCCTGTGCCTACCTGCGCTTCAAAATCTGCGACTCCCGGCTCGTGCGGTGCGTCCCGCCCGGCATGCTCGACGATCGCCCGCGCGATCGGATGTTCGGACCGCGCTTCGATGGCGGCGGCAAGACCCACGACGCGGTCTTGAGGGAAGCCGTCAACCCCGTGAACGCCGGTCACCCTGAGACGCCCTTGAGTGAGCGTTCCCGTCTTGTCGAAGGCCATCGCACAGGTTGCTCCCAACGCCTCGAGGTACTCCCCGCCTTTGATGATCACGCCGTG
>JAZDDC010000475.1:0-3460 GCA_036679565.1 Gemmatimonadota bacterium | reverse complement strand
GGCAGGGTCATTCGCAATTTGGCCGCTACGCCACCGATCGCGGTGCAAACGCATTCGCGGTGCTGAATCCGGCCGCAACCGAGTTTGGTGGTCAGTCGTTTTACACCACCGCGAATGTCTCGATGACAAATGACCACGAGCGGTTGGCGAACAACGTTGGTTCGGATCGCCAACTGGGCCGCGGTCTTGCACAGAGCACCACGCTTGCGCTCATCGAAGAGGGCGAGTTCCACACGTTCCACGTTGCGCACGCGGCTGAGGTTCCGGAGCATGCCGAACGTGCGGCGGAACAGTGGCAAGATCGGCAACTGGCGGAATGGAAGATTGGCAATTATGCCGGTCCTCATCCGCGCTGGGGCCTGTCGATTGATTTGTCCCGTTGCACAGGCTGTAGCGCGTGTGTGACCGCGTGTTACTCGGAAAATAATATTGCAACGGGCGGCAAAGAGGCTCTGCAACGCGGTCGCGATATGGCGTGGATCCGCATCGAGCGGTACTTCGAGGGTGGGGAAGGCGACGAACCGCTCACCGTCGAACTGTTACCGATGATGTGCCAACAATGTGGTCGTGCTCCGTGCGAACCGGTTTGTCCTGTGTTTGCGGCGTATCACACACCGGATGGACTGAACGCCCAGGTCTACAATCGATGCGTCGGCACACGATATTGCTCAAACAACTGCCCCTACAAGGTTCGTTACTTCAATTGGTTCGACCACGGCAATCCGAACGACGCCGCGTTCTCGTGGCCGGATCCGTTGCATCTATTGTTGAATCCCGATGTGACGGTGCGTTCGAAGGGTGTGATGGAGAAATGTACCTTTTGCGTGCAGCGAATACGCGGCAAACAGAACACGGCGGCCATTGAAGACAGACCGTTGCGGGATGGTGAAATTCAGACAGCCTGCCAGCAAACGTGTCCGGCCAACGCCATCATGTTCGGTGACCTCAAAGATCCCAACTCCCGCGTATCACAGTGGGCCAGCGGCGAGCTGGGATACCATGTACTAGATGGACTCAACACGGATCCGGGAGTTACGTATTTGACCAGAGTTCGGAACACGGTGGAGGGGTAGCGCATGGCAACCGCGGCGATACCGGATCGGCCAACCTCCCCACCAACGTATGCCGACGTCACACGCGACGTAGCGGCAACGCTCGGCAATCCATCAAAGCTATATTACGTCCTGTTAGGCGTTGTTCTCATTGTTCTGGGCTTTGGGGTATTTGCCCTGATGGTCCAGATACGATACGGACTCGGTGTAGCAGGATACACGCCACCCGTCATGTGGGGCGTGTACATCACGACGTTTGTGTTCTGGGTTGGTATTGCACACTCTGGAACACTCATCTCCGCCATCTTGTTTCTTTTCCGATCCGCATGGCGGACGGCGGTGTACCGGACGGCGGAGGCTATGACCGTCTTTGCGGTGTTGACCGCCGGGCTGTTTCCGTTGATCCATGTGGGTCGACTCTGGTACGCTTACTGGCTGATACCGTACCCCAATCAACGGCAACTTTGGGTAAACTTCAAATCGCCGTTGGTGTGGGACCTGTTCGCTATCTCGACGTACCTCACCGTCAGTACCTGTTTCCTCATCCTCGGTCTCATCCCCGACATTGCGTCCCTTCGGGACCAAGCCACCGGTTGGCGTAAGAAGTTGTACACCCTCACGTCACTCAACTGGCGCGGCACGGACCAGCAGTGGCGACACTACACACGTGCGTATTTGTACATGGCGGCGTTAGCCACGCCGTTGGTGTTGTCCGTGCACAGTGTCGTGTCATGGGACTTCGCGGTGGGCATTGTTCCCGGATGGCATGCTACGATCTTTGCGCCGTACTTTGTGGCTGGAGCCATTTATTCGGGTGTGGCCATGGTCATCACATTGATCGTGCCGCTCCGCATGGCATTCAAGGTCGAGCGATACATTACCACGGATCACTTCGAGAACCTGGCCAAGCTGCTCTTGCTCACAGGCACCATCGTTGGATACGCCTATGTGACCGAGTACTTCGTTGCGTGGTACAGCGGTAATCCGTTTGAACAAGATGCGTTTTACAACCGCGCGTTTGGCGAATATTGGTGGGCAACCTGGACCATGCTCATCTGTAATGGTTTCCTGCCGCTGTTGCTGTGGTCAAAGAAAGTTCGTCGCAGTATCCCGGCGCTGTTTGTGATGTCGCTCTTTGTGAACCTGGGTATGTGGTTTGAACGCTTCGTGATCATCGTGGTGTCCCTGTCCCACGAGTTCGAACCGTGGGCGTTTGGTCACTACAGCGCCACGTGGGTTGAATGGGCCATCATGGCGGGTAGTTTCGCATGGTTTTTCTTGTGGTTCTTATTGTTTGCCAAGAACTTTCCAATGATCTCCATTGCTGAGGTGAAGGAAATCATTCCGCTTCCACGAAAAAAGGAGGCCCACTAATGGCTGAGGGTCTGCTTGCCGCTTACCGGCACATAGATGCTGCGTCAGACGCGGTGCGTGATCTCAAGCGACAGGGTTACGAAGGATTCACCGTATACTCGCCAACCCCTGTACACGAGTTGCTTGACGCCATAGACCACAAGCCCAGTCCCGTGCGTCTTTGGACGTTGTTCGGCGGTTTGACTGGATGCGCGGCGGGGTTCGCGATGACCATTTGGATGTCGCGCGACTATCCGACGGTCGTGGGTGGCAAGCCGCTTGCCTCGGTGCTCCCGTACGTTGTCATCGGGTTTGAACTTACCATTTTGTTCGGTGCACTAGCGACCCTGGCGGGTTTGGCCTTTCACGCTTGGCGTACCAATCAAAAGGCCCCGTACGACGGCCGGTTTAGTGACGACCTCATCGGGATCTTCGTACCGTGTGGGTCTGACCGCCGTTCCGCAGTCGAAGAACTGCTGCGCGAAGCCGGCGCGACGGAGGTGAAAGTTGAAAAAGATTAGTCAATCGCGCGGCTTGACGTTGGCGGTGGTGATGGTGCTGGCGTTCGTCACCGCGTGTTCGCGGGAAGCCTGGCAGCGTGCGCCAAGCCCTGACGACGTCGTGGCGCTCGTCCCATGGTTTGCCAACATGAAAACGGATGTTGCCATTCGCCCATACAAGATGCCGTTAATGCCGCCCGAAGGCGCTGTTCCCATCGACGGTGGCGACCCGATATTACCGGTTGCCGCGCCGACGCCGGAAGTGATTGCTGCTCTTGGTCGTATGCTACCCAACCCCATTGAAAGTACGGCGGCGTCCATTGAACGGGGTCGAGAGCGATACGACATCTACTGTTCGTTATGCCACGGGCCAACCGGCAACGCGGACGGAACCGTGTCGCAAGCGATGTCAGGGATCGTACCGCCGCTCACGACTGATCGTGTTAGGGCGTACACGGATGGGTATATCTACGCCGTGATTCAAGATGGGCGTGGTCTCATGAAACCGTACAGCGACAAGGTTCGCGGTGATGACCGTTGGCATGTGATCAACTA
>JAZDDC010000474.1:0-24291 GCA_036679565.1 Gemmatimonadota bacterium | reverse complement strand
TGTTCGGCGGGGTCTTGGCCATCACGCTGCGTTGGCAGCTCGGCTTTCCTGATACGCCCATTCCGGGTGGTGGGATTCTGCCGGAGACCATGGCGCCGGGAGGGTTCCTGCTGCCGGAGTTTTATAACTCACTGGTGACCATGCATGGGACGTTCATGGTGTTTTTCGCCGTGATGCCGTTGTTGGTCGGCGTATACGGCAATTATCTGATCCCACTAAAAATCGGCGCGCCGGATATGGCGTTCCCGCGTCTCAACATGTGGTCGTTTTGGATAGCTGTTCCCGCAACGATACTCATGATATCAGGGTTTTTTGTGGAAGGTGGCCATTCGGCAGCCGGGTGGACGCAATACGCGCCGCTTAGCGCGGACCCGCAGTGGACAGGTGTCTATACGGGTCAACAGATTTGGCTTGTTAGTATCGCAGTCTTAGGACTTTCGTCCATCCTCGGAGCTACCAATTACATCACGACCGTTGTGAATATGCGCGCTCCGGGAATGACATGGTTCCGGCTTCCGCTTTCCATCTGGGCGCTCTTTATTACCGCGATTCTGGTGTTGCTTGCCATTCCCATCCTGTCCGGCGCAGCGATCATGCTGTTCTTCGACCAAACCATCGGGACGAGTTTCTTCGACGCATTTGACGGCGGTCAACCGCTACTTTGGCAACATCTTTTCTGGTACTTCGGCATGGGAATGGTTTCTGACATCATTGCCAATGGTTCGAGGAAGCCCGTTTTCGGTTACCACTCGATGGTGTATGCCCTCATCGGTATTGCGTTCTTGGGATGGGTGGTGTGGGGGCACCATATGTTCCAAAGCGGAATGAATCCCACGTTGGGCATGACGTTCATGATCTCCACGATGCTGATCGCAGTGCCATCAGCCATCAAGGTATTCAATTGGATGGGTACCATGTGGCAGGGGAGTATACGGTTCCACGTACCGATGCTGCATGCTGTTTCGTTCGTGGCGATGTTTGTGATTGGCGGTTTGTCAGGGGTGTTTATGGCGTCGGCTCCGGTCGATCTCTACATTCATGACACCTATTTTATTGTTGCGCATCTCCACTACGTGTTGTTTGGTGGCAGTCTGTTCGCCATTTTCGGCGCCATTTCGTTCTGGTATCCCAAAATGTTCGGCCGCATGATGAACCCGACACTTGGTTACATTCATTTTGCGCTGACATTCGTCTTTTATAACATGACGTTTTGGCCGATGCACAATCTTGGCGTGGGCGGGCACATGCGGCGTATTTACGATCCGTCGCAGTACGACTTCCTGCAGCCGCTTGCGGGGCTCAACCGTTTCATAACCGTCAGTGCCATATTGCTGTTGCTTTCCCAAGGGGTCTTTATTGTCAACTTCATCATGAGTTGGTTCAATGGAAAAAAGGCGCCGGACAATCCCTGGGACGACAACGGTCTCGAGTGGACTGTTCCTTCCCCTCCGGGGCATGGCAATTTTGCCACCGTCCCCACCGTCTACCGGGGGCCATATGAATTCAATGCGCCCAACTCTCCGGACCAAGATTTCTTGCCGCAGAGTCTGAAGCTTCCCGGAGATGTGGAACCGGCTGCCTTGCCGCACGGAGGTGACGCGCAATGACGAGCACGGCGTTGATGAAGCCTCCCGCCCAACGAGAGATTGGGTCCGACGTTTACAACGAAAAACTGGGGATGTGGATCTTCCTCGGATCCGAAGTCATGTTTTTCACGGCCTTGATCGGCACGTACATCATCTTGCGATTCGGGTCACCGGAAGCTTTTGCGGCCCCCGGCGAAATTCTGAATATTCCGGTGACGGCCATCAATACCTTTCTGCTCATTTGCAGCAGTGTGACGATGGTGAAGGCGTTTGCTGCTATTCAGGAGGGTGACCAAAAGGGCCTGCGGTGGTACCTCGTGGCTACCGTCATCATCGGTGCGGCTTTCGTGGGTGTCCAGGCCTTTGAGTACACGCAACTGACCAACCACGGTTTTGTACCATCTGGTTATGTGGCAGGAAGTCAACTTGCCGTGGAGGCGGCAGATGGCCATTTGCCGGCATCGGTTGGCGTGTACTCATCCAGTTTTTACACCATGACCGGCTTCCACGGATTCCACGTGTCGATGGGTGTGTTGTGTATGATCTTTGTCACGGTGAAAGCGTTCCGCGGCAAATACACGGCCACGGATCACCGCGGTGTGGAAGTCATCGGTTTGTACTGGCACTTTGTCGATCTGGTGTGGATCATCTTGTTTACCATCGTCTATCTGGTCTAAGGATCCTATGTCAGAAACGAACGCACATCCTAATTACTGGGCTATCTGGGCGTATCTGTTGGTGCTCACGGTGGCCGAGGTTGGAGTGGCGCAACTCGGTTGGAATAAAACCGTCCTCATTCTCGTATTGGTGGTCATGGCGGTTTGGAAAGCTGTTCTTGTCGCGCTCTATTTCATGCATTTGCGGTGGGAGGGTATACGCTTGCGGTTATTTGTAATTGCGCCGCTACCCCTAACTGTCATCATCGTTATTGCTGTCATAACGGAGTTTCGTTGGTAAGCGTAGCGCTGAGTCGAACGCAGGCTGCGGACTTCATCGAGCTGACAAAGCCACGAATTGTGACCATGGTGATGGTCACTGCAGCGGCGGGATTCTGGATGGCGGGGCCGTCGCTTGCACAGGCCATGAGTTTGTTCCATTTGTTGGTTGGCACGATGCTGGTGGCCGGTGGCGCAAACGCCCTGAATCAGATCATCGAACGCGACGTAGATGCAAACATGCGTCGCACGCGAAACCGCCCGTTGCCGACCGGGCGCATCGATGTTGGGGCGGCGCTTGCGTTTGCGCTGCTCATCGGAACCGGTGGTGTCTTGTACCTCGGGGCAACGCTGAACGCGATGACGGCGGCGTTGGCGGCATTGACCTTGGCGAGCTACGCGTTCGTGTACACGCCGCTCAAACGTAAGACGACAGTTGCAACGCTAATCGGGGGTATCCCGGGCGCCCTCCCGATCGTCGGTGGATGGACGGCGGTGACCGGTGTTGTCCATGCTGAGGCGTGGATACTTTTTTGGATTTTGTTCCTCTGGCAATTGCCCCACTTCCTGGCGCTCGGATGGCTATTCAGGGATCAGTACCGTCAAGCCGGGTTCAAAATGTTGAGTGACAATGATCCGGAAGGGCATGTAACCTTCCTCAACGCGACTGTATACGCCGCCGCGCTCGTTCCCGTTAGCATCGCACCAACCGTACTGCACATGGCGGGTGGTTGGTACTTTGTTGGTAGCCTGTTGCTTTCGGGTTGGTTTGTGGCGCTATCCGTGCGCGCCTTCAGGCGGAGGGATGATGTCGGTGCAAAGAGCCTATTCAAGGCCTCACTGGTTTACCTACCGGCTTTACTCTTGCTCATGAGTGTGAATCGAATCGGGTGATCGGTTTCCATCGGCTCCTCATTGGCACCGCAATTATATTCTCCGTCGCATTGGCGGTTTGGTTATTCTTTGCATACCGGTCAAACAGCGCGCTATCGTACATCGTACTATCGTTTTCCTTTCTGGCCGCGGCGGGCGGACTTGCATACTACCTGCATAACCTAAACCGATTTCTGCGTCGTTGAGTGTTAGGTGGAGCGCCTTTTCGACACGGCAAGGGCAATCGATAGCAAGGATAGACCCATTGCGGCAGCCGCGATCGCAAATGCTCCCCAACTACTGATCTCCGTCGTGCCCACGATTTGAATAACGGGCGGTGGCGCAGAAGCTCCGTCCCGGGCGTTCCACTCGAGGAGGGACCCGTCGCTCTTTGTAACCGTGACGGGGAAGATGAGCTGCTTCTCCCTAACGTCCGGGCCCGTTCGCCCAAAAAAAGCAAATTCCAGGAACTCCCAACGACCGAGTTCGCCGCCCGTCCACTCGATGTACTGTGGAGTTGTCTCCGTGGCGCGTTCCAGTGTGATGGCCCAATTTGTCAGAGGCTCCACACCGAGGATGTCGAAAGCCTCTGGAACAACCACGCGCACAGCGGTCGTGGACAACTCGGCCTGGTTAACGACCCGGACGGACACGCGCTCCCAACCAGCCGGTCGAATGGTGGTTGGGTGTATGGCAACTTGGGCGGATGCGTTCCCTGCTAGGGAAGCTGATAAAAGGAACGTGATGATCGACACTCTCATAGTCGGGCAGATCTCTCTTGTGAGGATGGACGGCGGGCGCTGAATTCTAATGCCGTTCAACCGTGGGCACGAGAGCAGGGGAGGCTTGCAGATTCCCAAACATGTCGTCCTTGGGACGCGGCGTTCGCGTTTGGCCATTTGGCAGACCAATCGTATCATCCAAGCTTTTACCGTTGTATCACAGAGCATCGAGTGCGAAACAGTTCCCATCGTAACATCTGGTGACGCGGCCACAGGTGTCATCTCGACGTTGGGCATGGTTGGTGTTTTCACACGTGAAATAGAACTGGCGTTGCACACCGGTAAGATTGACGTTGCTGTACATTCTTTGAAGGACCTACCAACCGCGCCGCGTGATGGTGTGAGGGTGGGAGCCATATGCGTACGCGAGGATGTGCGTGATGTGTTGGTCAGCGGCGGCATACTGTTCGACGAGCTTCCCACGGGGGCCAGGGTAGGCACGAGCAGCCCGAGACGTGTCGCGCAGCTGCGTGCCTTAAGAGCGGACCTTCGATTTGAACCAATGCGTGGCAATGTTGAGACCAGACTGGAAAAGGTGCGGACCGGTCAAGTCGATGCAACGGTGTTGGCGGCCGCGGGTCTTCTTCGGCTGGGACTCGAGTCTCGGATAACCGAGTACTTTGCTGTGGACCGTGTGATGCCAGCGCCCGGGCAGGGTGCGTTGGCCGTCCAATGCCGCGCGGACGATGTCGGGATGCTCCGATTCCTAGAAGCGATCGATGAACCCGCGGTCCGCGCAGCGACGGAGGCGGAGCGTGAGTTTCTCAGCGTACTGGAAGGTGGTTGCACCGCTCCAATCGGTGCATACGCACACGTTGTGGGTGACGATCTGCACATGACGGGTGTGGTCGTGTCGGAGGACGGTGTGAAAAGGATTGCGGTGGACGCACGTGGATCCGTTGCTGATGCGAAATCTTTGGGACGTGATGCCGCGAAACAAGCATTGACCCGGGGAGCTAAGGAGCTATTGCGTGAGTGACCTGACCGGCAAGCGGGTGATCGTCACCAGACCGGCGGCGCAGGCTTCTTCGATGTGCCATGCTCTTGAACAGGAGAACGCCCAGCCCATCCTGTTCCCGACGGTCCAGATTGTTCCGCTTGAGCCTAACACCGAATTTGAGCAGATCCTCTGCGTGTGGGATTCATTTGATTGGGTGGTGTTTACTAGTGTCAACGGTGTCAAGATATTCTACGACCGGGCGAAAGTGGCGGGGGTGAGTCTTCGTCAGCAGTTGGGGCGCCCAAGGCTTGCGGCCATTGGTCCTGCCACTGCGCGAGAACTCGTGGCTCGTGGCGGCACTGTTGGATGCATGCCAAATGAGTACGTAGCCGAAGGAATCGTTCGGAGTTTGGGAGAGGTCGGCGGTCAACGCATCTTACTCGCGCGGGCAAAGAAGGCACGTAGAATTTTGGCGGAGCAGTTGAGTGAGCGAGGGGCCGAAGTGGTTGAGGTCGCAATATACGACGTGATCCAGCCAACGCCGCCGCCGAACATTGATCAAGCCTTGTCCGCTGGTGCCGACATCATCACCTTTACAAGCTCCTCCACGGTGGAGGGGTGGCTTCGCATTCTTGGGGAGCGCGCGCATGGTGCTTTGCAGCAATGCTGTGTGGCGTGTATCGGCCCCATCACCGCTGATACGGCGCGCCGAAACGACATATCAGTCGATGTTGTTGCAACGGAATATACCACCGATGGGTTGATACAAGCCTTGGTGTCACATTTTACTTCGTAGGGCTGTTGCTTGGGCTTGGCCATGCACATTTTGCGTCCCTTCAAACCGACATAGGTGACTATTTTGACGTTGTGGGAACACCCAACCGACACGCGTGACGTTGCGATTGAGAAAGACTCGGAGCAACCCAAGCGCCCAAGACGTCTGCGAACTAACCCAACATTGCGGTCAATCGTACGTGAGACTCGTCTGACGTCAGCTGATTTAATTTACCCAATGTTTGTCACGCATGGTTTTGACAAGTGTGAATCAATTTCCTCGATGCCGGGAGTGTTTCGCTGGAGCACCGACCGCCTCTTGACGGAGGTCGCTACGGTGCGGGAGTTAGGGGTGCCGGCGGTCTTGATGTTTGGCATCCCGAGTCAAAAGGATGCGGTAGGCTCCGGCGCGTATGCGGATGATGGTGTGGTGCAGCGAGCGGTGCAGTCCATCAAAGAAGAATTCAATGACCTCGTCGTTATCACGGACACGTGTCTTTGTGAATATACCGACCACGGCCACTGTGGTGTTATTAGACAGGACAACGATCGGTTACACACCGATCCCTATTGCCCCGAAGGATACGTTTTAAACGATGAAACTCTAGAAATCCTTGGTCGGGTTGCTGTGTCACAAGCAGCGGCAGGCGCCGACGTGGTGGCGCCGTCGGGCATGATGGACGGTATGGTCGGCGTCATTCGGTCGGCGCTTGACGCGGCGGGGTACGAACGGGTTGCCATTTTATCGTATGCAGCCAAGTATGCATCGGCGTTCTACGGTCCATTTCGTGAAGCTGCCGACGGCGCCGCCAAGGTCGGAGATCGACGTTCTCATCAGATGGATCCCGCCAATGCGGCTGAAGCGATGAAGGAAATCGCGTTGGATGTGGACCAGGGTGCTGACATGGTGATGGTGAAGCCAGCTATGTCGTATCTCGATATAGTCCATCGAGCCAAGGAGAAGTTTCCCGAAGTGCCCGTCGTGGCGTACAACGTGAGTGGCGAGTACGCGTTGGTCAAAGCGGCCAGTGCAAACGGGTGGGTCGATGAACGCGCCACCACGCTCGAAATCTTAACATCCATAAAACGCGCGGGCGCAAACGCAATCATTACCTATCATGCCAAGGATGTTGCTGGCTGGCTCGCCGGCCGGTAACACACACATGTCGTCACAACGTCGAGTCGTCATTGTTGGTGGTGGCGTCACCGGGCTTGTCGCGGCCTTTGAAGTCCAACGGCTCATGCACGCACAGGGGCAGCAAATCCACATCGACCTTTTTGAGGGAGCGCCCCGCCTAGGTGGCAGACTTTTTACGGAAAGGATTGGGTCGTTCTTAGTTGAAGCGGGTCCCGATACCTTCCTGATGTCAAAACCCGCGGGGATGAGATTATGTAGCGAACTGGGCCTTGACGACCAGCTCGTTCCCACTCGGCAGGAAACCCGACAGTCCTTCATTTTACGTGATGGTGTGCTGACGGCGCTCCCGGAAGGTATGTCCGGTCTTGTGCCACGTCGTGTTCGTGACTTGTTGGGAAGCCCTTTGCTGTCAAAACGTGGTAGCGTGCGCGCATGTCTCGAACGGTTTGTGCGTAGTCGTGCAAACGGTCGCGAGGAGTCGATTCGTGAATTCGCGACACGCCGCTACGGAAGCGAAATGGCGGAGCGAATCGTCGAACCTCTGCTGTCCGGAATCTATGCGGGTGATGGCCGCAAGCTCAGCGCCGCGGCGGCGATTCCGCAGCTATACGAGATGGAAAAGAAGTTCGGTAGTGTGTCGCGAGGGTTGCGGGCACGCACCAATGGCTCGAATGGCAAGACCGCGGTTTCGCCGTTCGTCAGCCTCGCGGAAGGAATGGGAAGTCTGATCGATCGGTTGGAGAGCCGTTTGTGCAATGTAAACGTGCATCGATCCACACCCGTGCAAGCAGTTCATAAACGGGGAGCCCAGTTTCAAATCGACGTGGGATCTGATTCGGTTGTGGCCGAGGCGGTGGTGTTGGCAACGCCTTCGTATCATTCAGCCGAGATGTTGCGAAGTTGGCTGCCCGCGGTGAGCGACGAGTTGAACGCCATACGATTCGTTTCATCTGTGATTGTGTCCATCGGGTTTGCACCGGCGCCAGCCAACGTACCACGACACGGCCACGGGTACATTGTTCCCCGAGGCAACGGCACCGAGATTACCGCATGTACTTGGACAACGCTAAAACTGCCGCATCGGTCAACCGACGGTTCGTTTCTTTTACGGGTGTTCATGGGGCGTGACGGTGCCGAAACCGCGGCAACTCGACCCGACGAACAGTTAGTGTCGATGGCAAAAGATGAAATCAAACGCACTCTAGGGATCGATGCGACACCGGCCATGGTGCGTATCTCTCGGCACGTACGTGCCATGCCCCAATACGCCCTCGGGCATTTGGATCGCTTGGAGCGAATCGACAAAATGTTATCCTCGGAACAGGGGCTCTTTGTTGCCGGCTGTTCGTACGGTGGCGTCGGAATACCAGACTGCATCGCTTCGGGAAGACGCGCCGGCGTGCAAGCCTTCCATTCGTGTGAGTTGACCGAAGCTCGATGAGAACACAACGCTCCCAAGAACTCTATCGCGCCGCGAGCGAAATTTTCCCGGGCGGTGTTAATTCGCCGGTACGAGCTTTTCGGGCCGTTGGTGGTGATCCACTTTTCATGCGTTCGGGGAAGGGTGCATACCTAGAAGACGTGGACGGCAACCGTTTCGTCGATCTAGTGTTGTCTTGGGGACCACTCATTTTGGGGCATGCGCATCCGGCCGTGGTGCAGGCCCTGAAGGAAGCCGCCGAAAAGGGTGCAAGCTTTGGCGCCCCGTGCGAAGACGAACTGCGGCTCGCTGAGTTGATTCAACAGTTCATGCCACATATCGAGATGCTTCGATTCGTCAATTCCGGCACGGAAGCAACCATGAGTGCCCTCCGCTTGGCGCGCGCCGCCACCGGTCGCGATCGAATCCTGAAGTTCGAGGGATGTTATCACGGGCATGCTGACGGTTTGCTTGCAAAGGCGGGTTCCGGTGTCGCTACGCTCGGGCTTCCCGATTCGCCCGGTGTTCCAGATGGCACCGCGGCAGACACCCTGGTCTTGCCGTTTAACGATTTGACCGCCTTCGCGAACGCGTTGCAACGATACCGTGGCGAAATCGCGGCTGTCATCGTCGAACCCGTGGCCGGCAACATGGGTGTTGTGCATCCGGTACTGTCGTTCCTCCCCACCTTGCGGGACCTCACACATGAGGAGGGAATAGTCCTCATCTTCGACGAGGTGATGACGGGATTCCGTGTCCATCCGGGTGGGGCTCGCTCGGTGTCCGGGGTGAAGCCCGACCTGACCTGTCTGGGCAAGGTTATTGGGGGCGGGCTTCCAGTCGGTGCGTATGGTGGTGACGTGGAAGTCATGGAACTCGTAGCTCCATCCGGCCCTGTGTACCAAGCCGGCACGCTTTCTGGCAATCCCCTGGCAATGGCGGCTGGTATTGCCACACTCACCGAGCTTGCAAAACCGGGCGTCTGGGAAGCGATAGACACCACCACGACTTTTCTTGCTGCGGGCATAGCGTCCGCGGCCGGTGAAGCAGGGATCAACGTGGAGCAACACCGAGCCGGTACGATGTTCTCCACCTTCTTCACCGATGCCCCCGTCAAAGATTGGGTTACCGTTCAACGGTCAAATACCAAACTCTACTCGTCGTTCTTTCGAGGAATGCTGCAGGAGGGTGTCTATCTCCCTCCGTCTCCCTATGAGGCGTGTTTTACGTCAACCGCGCACGGTGTGGAGGAAATGGAAAGAGTCGTGGAGGGGGCAAGGAAAGCGTTTAGAAAGCTACCAGCGGCCAGCTGCCAGCGGCCAGCTTATTAAATCCGGTGCATGCAAGTTCGTGCGTTACTATTTGTATGACGCGGAAGGATCGGTGCAGTTCCACTCGAAGTGACAAATGGCTGTGTAAGCCCGGAATTGTATCAGTGTAGCTGGTGGCTGGCTGCTGGCAGCTCTCAACGGAGAGGGTGGGATTCGAACCCACGAGACCCGTAAGAGCCCACCGGTTTTCGAGACCGGCTCCTTCAACCACTCGGACACCTCTCCCAAATACGCCAAGCATTATAGATGTGAAGGGAGCGCTCTACCAGACCCAACATGAATGACATTCTCGTCGCCGAAGAGATCCGGACCCTGCTCGACCCGGATATCCTTTCAGGTTTCACACTCGACTGGATCACGAGCACCGAGAAAACCCCCGCCGCCGGTTACCGAGCGGTGGTACCCATCTTAACCAGACGAATCGGAGAGCCCGAGCTACAACGCTTGCCCAACCTTTTGATTATCGCAAACGTGGCTGTCGGAGTTGACAATATTGACCTTCCGGCGGCCGCGCGACACGGTGTCCTGGTAACCAATACGCCGGACGTATTGACAGAGTCCACCGCCGATCTCACATGGGCCCTTATCCTCGGCGCGGCCCGTCGTGTGAAAGAGGGACATCAGATGTTAGTCGATGGGTGGCCCGGTTGGCATCCGGCTCAACTCCTCGGTGTCGAACTGAACGGAAAAACACTCGGTGTGATCGGTGCCGGTCGTATCGGCCAAGCTGTTGCCAGACGCGCGGCGGGGTTTGGAATGCGTGTATGCTATTACAGTCGGACACCGAAACCGGATTTCCAAGACGAGACCGGAGCGCAGTTCTGTGAGTTGGACGACTTGTTGGCTGCGAGCAACGTTGTCAGCGTGCACGTCGCCCTGACTCCCGATACGTTGGGATTGATCGGCGCACGGCAAATAGGCTTGATGCCGGATGGTGCTATCATCGTGAACACAGCTCGTGGCGGAATCGTCGATGAAAACGCACTGTTGGATGGTCTGCAAACCGAACATCTATTTGCCGCTGGGCTCGACGTGTTCAGCAGTGAACCCCGTGTTGATCGACGGTTGATCGACCATCCTCGTGTCCTGTGTCTGCCCCATACCGGTAGCGGAACGCGGGAGACCAGATCTGCGATGGCCAACCTGGCGGCGCGCAACGTGAAATCCGTCCTTGAAGGTGGCGTGCCCGTGACCCCCGTATCAACGTCGGCCCGTGACGACGTAGTGGCACCACGTAAACGCGGCTGACTGCGCTTGGACGGGTCGATCGATGCTTTGTTGGCAAGCAGGTGAACATTAAACACTTTTAGACCGAGCGAACTGCGCCCATTATTGACTAACTCGTTGGGATACCATAACTTCCCGCCCGATGAATCCGCCTGAAAATTCACTGGACATTCTTGACGCCGGCGAAATATCGCGGGCGTTGGAACGTATGGCAGGCGAGATCGGCGCATTGGCCGGCGGTACCGACAATGTTGTTTTGATCGGGATCCAACGCCGTGGTGTTGAGCTAGCCGAACGACTCGGCGGACTGATCCAGACAACCCGCGGCCCCGTGCCGCTCGGCGCTTTGGACATCACGCTTTATCGTGATGACTTGCAGGCCATTGGGCCCGCTCCCGTCGTTGGTGAAACTCGGATTCCCATGGATCTGACAGACAGATTCGTGGTCATCGTTGACGACGTTCTGTACACCGGCCGTACGGTGCGCGCGGCGATGGACGAACTAAGAGATTTTGGAAGGCCTGGCCGCATTGCGTTGTGCGTTCTCATCGACCGAGGAGGCCGCGAACTCCCCATCCAAGCCGACATCGTTGGACACTTTGTGGAGGTCGGGTCTCGAGATCGCGTGGACGTATTGATCCAGGAAGTGGATGGTGTTGACTCGGTGCGAGTTGTGCGGGGTAGCGGTCGGTGACCAGTGCCGCCTTGGGAAAGGATCTCCTTGGACTGGAAGAGCTTTCCCGGGATCAAATAGAACTTGTTCTCGACACGGCAGAGCCCTTTAAGGAGGTGAGCGAACGAGCCATCAAGAAGGTTCCGACGCTACGGGGTAAAACCATTGTCAACCTTTTCTATGAACCGTCCACGAGAACACGTATCTCGTTTGAGTTTGCAGAAAAACGACTTTCCGCGGACACGGTAAATATTGCCTCGTCGGGGTCGTCAGTTGAAAAGGGTGAAACACTCGTCGATACAGCGCGCAATCTCGAAGCTATGCGTATCGACATGGTCGTGATGCGTCATCCATCGTCGGGTGCCGCAAAGTTTCTTGCGGAGCGGATTCCGTCCAACGTCATCAACGGAGGTGACGGCTGGCACGAACATCCAACACAGGCACTGCTCGACCTGCTGACGATTCGTGGCGCACTCGGCAAGATTTCCGGGGTCAATGTCTGTATCTGTGGCGATATACTTCATAGCCGAGTCGCCCGGAGCAATATTTGGGGTCTTCTAAAGTTGGGCGCGCAGGTCGCTTTGTGTGGTCCCCCGTCGCTCATGCCGAGCGGCATCGAAGATTTGGGCGTCAAGGTATTTCGTAGAATAGAGGAAGCCATCGAGTGGGCAGACGCACTTAACGTCCTACGGTTGCAACTGGAGCGAATGAAGGCCGGGTTCATCCCGTCCTTGGCGGAATACAATCGGATTTTTGGTGTGACACAGGGACGCCTTGACCGGGCGAAGAAAGATCCACTCATTCTCCATCCAGGTCCCATCAATCGTGGCGTGGAAATAGATTCCCGCGTAGCCGATGGACCCAACAGTGTGATTCTACGACAGGTGACAAACGGTATCGCGATTCGAATGGCGGTCTTGTATTTGTTAGCTGGCGGTCGGCCTGATTCGGCTGAGTTGTCGAAGTCATAGTGGTTTTAAGTTTGTTGAGGCGATGACGCGGTGAAACCGGTACTCATTAGAAACGGACGAATCGTTGACCCATCGCGGGGACGAGACGAAGTCGCAAACCTGCTCATCCTGGATGGAAAGATCGAGGCCGTCGGAGCTGACGTGGGTGCGCCCGATGGTGCTGATATTGTAGACGCTGCCGGAAAAGTGGTGGCACCCGGATTCATTGATGTACACGTCCACCTGAGGGAGCCCGGTGGCGAAGAATCCGAGACAATTGCGACGGGCGCGCGATCGGCTGCGGCCGGTGGCTTTACCGGTATCTGCGCCATGCCCAACACGAACCCCGTCACGGACAATGCCGCTGCGGTCGGATTCGTCCTCAAGCAGGCTGCCGCAGCTGGCGGCGCCCGAGTTTATCCCATTGCCACTATCTCGGTGGGGCAAAAGGGACAACAGCTGGCGCCTATGGGCGGTTTGGTGGACGCCGGTGCTGTGGCGGTCAGCGACGATGGGTTCCCCGTCATGTCGAGCCATTTGATGCGTACCGCGCTGGAATACGCACAAACGTTCGATATTCCGGTGGCGGACCATTGCGAGGACCAAGCACTGGCGGGCGGGTCGATGCACGAAGGACTCATGTCCACTCGCCTCGGCTTGAAGGGGATTCCGTCGGCGGCTGAGGACATCATGGTAGCTCGGGATGTCTTGCTTGCCGAGCTGACGGGTGGCCACGTCCATATCTGTCACTGCTCGACGGTCAATTCCGTCGAGATTGTGCGCCGTGGGAAGGAAAATGGAGTGAAGGTCACGGCGGAGGTGACCCCTCATCACTTAACCCTGACTGACGAGGCCTGTGCCGGCTACAACACCGACGCCAAGATGAACCCGCCGCTTCGGCGGCCGGCCGACGTCGAGGCCGTGCGGGCCGGTCTCAAAGACGGGACCCTGGATGTCATCGCAACGGACCACGCGCCGCACCATTATGAGAGCAAGGAACGCGATTTTGACGAGGCGCCATTTGGGATCGTAGGCCTGGAAACTGCTCTGTCCGTTGGGGTTACGGCGCTGGTGGAGGAGGGAGTTCTCACGTTGAGCGCCCTTATCGACCGTATGAGCTGCATGCCGGCACGTATCTTCCATCTGGACGGCGGGACGCTGGCGCCGGGTAAGCCGGCGGATGTGGTCGTGTTTGATCCGCACGCCAAGTGGACAGTGGATCCGGGAGCGTTTCAGTCCCGCAGTCGGAACAGTCCGTATGCGGGCTGGGAGGTTATGGGTCGGGTGGAGCGGACATTCGTGGGTGGCCGCATCGTGTATCACGCGGCCGGGCAGTAGGAATCGTGTTCGGCTGAGGAGCGAACCCGATTTACAATCGATGCGACGAAGCTCAGTAGTACGTTAAGGAGACGTATATGTCGAACGAGACAGACCAGGCCATCCAGCAGCTCCTCGATGAGCGACTCAAGGTGCTGCAGTGGATGGACCGCCTATCGGGAGCTAGTCAGAGCGCGCCTCAGGACGTATTGCAGCGCGTCCGTCGGGATTACCAGGCGCGGCTGGATACTGTCGCGCGTCAGTTAGAGGGATACCAAGACGAACTCGAGCAAACACTCTCTAAGAATGAAACATCCCGGGCGGAGCTATCCGATAGCGAGCGACAGGCTCGAGATAAACTTGCCGAGGCTGAACTTCGTCACCACGTTGGCGAGTTCGAAGACGGGCGTTGGACCGGGCTTCAATCCGAGATTACCAACGAGTTGACGACAGTTAGCCAGAAGCTGGATCAGGCGGAGTCGGAAATTCAACGTCTCGAAGAAGTGCTTGGCTTGATCAAGAACAAGCCGAATACCCAGGTGCGGAAGGCTATTCCTCTGCAGGAACCGCCACCGCCCGTCCAGTCCATTATGGACGCTGTTCCGGCTCCGGTACCGGATCCAATACCAGAGCCAGAGCCGATTGAGATCATTCCGCCGCCGCTTCCGGCACCAACGCTGGAACCGGCCCAGGTGTCGGGCCCCACGAAGGCCATGGATGAACTGGCGTTTCTAAAGTCGGTCACTGAGGACGAGCAACAGGGACCTGCGGCTTCGAAGGCAAGTGGAAATGCAACAGCTCCTCAGCCAATAGCGCCGGAGAGGGTCGAGGCTGTACAGACGCGTTCAGACCGCGACGCGAGTCCCAAAAAGACCCTGAAGTGCGGCGAATGCGGTGTCATGAATTTCCCGACGGAATGGTACTGCGAACGGTGCGGTGCTGAGCTGGCCGCCCTGTAAAACTACCCGAGTGTAGCCACGTGCTTTCGCAGGCGTGACTTTGTTCGAGCCGCCGCATTGGGATGGAGGAGGTGTTTCTGGGCAGCCCGATCCAGTAGGCGTTCCGCCGACTGGTAGGCCTGCAAACCGTCCTCTGCGCTGGCGGCTTCTCGCACCTGGCGGACGGCGTTACGAAGTTGTGACCGTCGTTGTCGATTCCGCTCGTTGCGGTTTTCGGACTGCCGCAAGCGTTTCTTTGCGGATCTCGAATTCGGCACGTTCTATCCTCGGTGATCAAGCCGGTAAGCCCGGCGTACGAAGGCCGCAAGGTACCGTGCAAGTCATAGTGCGTCAAGGCGCTACGTCCTTTGACAGCCGTTTTCACGGGGTGTACCTTTCGCCCGGTAAATCGTCCAAATAAACCCCTTCGTGGCGTTGCCAATCCCAACTCATCCTCCCAGGCTGCCCTAGGATGGCCTTCGCCCAAGCCACAGAAGATACCGCGTTTGTCGTCGAGCTTGACTCGTTTTCTGGGCCGCTCGATCTACTGTTGCATCTCATCAGGGAGCAGGAGATAGACATCGCGGACATCCCGATCGCTCGAATTGCGAACCAATTCCGCGGGGCCATCAAAGATCTCGGCTTGAATCAGGCGGCCGAATACATCGAGATGGCAGCCAGACTGCTCCGCATCAAAATCCAGATGTTGTTGCCAAGGCCGTTGGACGACGATGCCTGGGAAGATCCCCGTGCGGAACTTGTTCGACGACTTTTGGAATACGAGCAGATTCGGGAGGTGGCTGGTTGGCTCGCCGAACAGGCCTCGGCCCAGGCTGACCGATTCGGACGCGGTTGGGTGCCAGAGCCCCCCAACCCGGGCCCGCCAGAAATTGTTATTGATCTCGAAGGCGTTCTCAAAGCCGTTCAGGAAGTTGTCGATGCCATGCCACAACCGGTCATACACCGGGTTGTGCCGCGGCCATTGGACGTTGAGGGCGCAACTCGCAAGATTCGAGCGCTGTTGGAGGCTAGCGATCGACTCGACTTTCGAGACATAATCGGTCCAACGCCGCACGTCGCAGACATCATTTCTGCGTTAGTAGCGCTTCTAGAAATGGCTCGCCTGGGCCAAGTCCGACTCACCCAAACCGAGCCTCTGCGCTCCTTCACCGTTTCGAGTGAATCAACTGACCAAGCTGCTTGAGGCCGCGCTTTACAGTGCCTCGCGTCCGTTAACCCTCAACGAACTCAAGGCGCTGGACGCGACGGCGTCAAAGGGGGACATACAGGCCGCCCTCGAAGAGCTTCGAGTCTTGTATGACTCGGGCGACCACGGTGTGGAATTAGTTCAGGTGGCCGAAGGTTACCAAATTCTCACCCGACCCGAGCTGGCCGAGGCCATCGCGGATGCCCGGATCGCGCAACGTCCCAGGAAACTTTCGGGCGCCGCAATGGAAACACTTGCGATCATCAGTTACCGACAACCGGTTGGCCGCGCGGAGATTGAAGAGATTCGCGGTGTGGCGGCCGATGGCGTGTTACGCTCGCTGACGGAGCGAGGGCTTATTGACGTCGCCGGTCGTGGCGAGGGGCTTGGTAGACCACTGCTGTATGGAACGACACCAAAATTTCTCGAGATGATTGGTCTCGCAGACGTTTCCCAGTTGCCGCGTCTGGAAGAGTTAGCAGTCGCACTCACACCGGTGGTCGATCGATTCGGTGACGAGGATGATGTGCAAGAGGATGTTTTGACTGATGCTGAAGTGGAGAAGCCACATGTCGTAGAGACGACGGCGGTGGAGGCGGATGTTGGTCCCGCCACGGCAGAGCAACCTACGGAAGACAGTTGACGGCAATGCGTCTGCAACGCGCAATGGCCCGGGCTGGAGTCGCGTCCCGCAGACGATCGGAAGATTTGATCCGGGCGGGTAAGGTGCGAGTGAACGGGGAGATCGCAACCATCGGGTCACTTGTGGATCCTTCTCAAGATACCATTGTGGTTGGGGGCGACGCGGTTCGCCAAGTACGCGAAGCCACCCTCATGCTCCATAAACCTATCGGGTGTGTCGTCAGTCGTCGGGACCCTGAAGGCCGCGAAACCGTGTTTGGTATGGTCCCTGAAATACCGGGGCTAACCTACGTGGGACGACTGGACTTCATGACGTCCGGGCTCCTCATTCTCACCACAAACGGCGAACTCGCCAATCGGCTCACACATCCAAAATTCCAAGTGCCGCGAACCTATCAGGTGTTGGTTCGTGGGCGGCCGACCGAAAAAATCCGACGCGAGCTGAGCCACCCGATAACGATCGACGATCGGGATGTCGCAATGACGCGCGCCGATGTGAGTTCGATGGGACGCGGTCGCAGCCAGATAATCTTTACGTTAGTCGAGGGTCGAAATCGAATCGTACGTAAAATGTGTGAGGCAATTGGCGTCACCGTTGAGCGGCTTGAGCGTATCAGTCATGGACCGATCACACTGGGAAGTCTGAAAGAACGGGCCTGGCGGTATCTCTCGGACCTGGAGTTCCAGAAGCTCGAGAAACTTGGTTCCGGACGGTAGTCGATCGTGGAATTCAAGGGAAAAACGATTCTGATCCTCGGTGGTAGCGGGCTTGTTGGTCGCGCCATAGCAAAGAAAATGTTGAGTCGCGGTCCTGCGCGCATCGTCTTGGCGGCGCTCGTAGAGGGGGAGGTCGAGGAAGCACTTGATGATTTGCGCGTTTTGGCCTCAGGCACCGAGCTTGTGGGCGAATGGGGTAACGTTTTCTTACCCAAAGACTCGGCAAAGATCTCCCGTGGAGAGTTGCTTGGCAACGCAGATCATCGTGCGAAAGTCATTGGCGATTTGCTCGGGAAGTTTTCGCCAGACGTCCTGAAGCGTAGTCAGTTGTTTCACTTATTAGATGAATACAAACCAGATGCCGTGGTCGACTGTATCAATACCGCGACGGCCTTCGCATACCAAGACATCTTTTCCAGTGCCACTGACTTGTTGAGTGCGGTCCGGGCTGGAACGCTCGATACGGAACAGGTCGAACGTCATGTGTTGACGTTGACGATGCCGCAGTTGATTCGACATGTCCAGATTGCTGTCGAGGCCATGCGAATCTCGAAAACCAAGGCGTACGTGAAGATTGGCACGAGTGGAACCGGTGGCATGGGGTTCAACATTCCCTACACGCACTCTGAAGAAAGGCCGTCAAGTACACTGCTTACAAAGTCGGCCCTCGCCGGGGCGCAATCCCTGTTGTTGTTTCTCATGGCGCGCACACCCGATGGACCAACCGCCATCGAGATCAAACCTACGGCCGCCATTGCTTGGCGCAAAATCGCACATGGTCCAATCCGCCGGCGTGGACAGCCCATTGCCCAGTACGATTGTCCACGGCCCATGCCGGTTAGCGCGGCGTTCAGTCCAGGCGCGTCGGGTTGGACTGACCAGGGACGGCCCGTGGAATCGGTTTATATAGACGTCGGAGAAAACGGAGTCTTTTCCCGCGACGAATTCGAAACGGTCACATCGTTAGGGCAGATGGAGTTTATCACTCCCGAAGAGGTCGCTGACTACGTGGTGATGGAGCTAGAAGGCCGAACCACGGGCAAAGATATCGTCGCTGCATTGGACTCAGCCACCGCCGGGCCGACGTATAACGCGGGGGTGTTGCGGAGTGCGGCGTTGGATCGGCTTGACGCGCTGGAAAAAGCGCATGGTGTGCGGTCAGTTGCGTTCGAGATGTTGGGGCCACCTCGACTGACGAAAATCCTGTACGAGTCGTTCATTTGGTCCCGGATTCGGGATTCTGTCCGGGAACTCGCAACATCGACACCGGAGCAGCTTGCACGGGACGCCGAGGCACTGATTGCCGCTGACGCCGAGTTACGAACGCTCATCATTTCGGTTGGTTTGCCCATTATCTTAGATGGGGAGAAGATATATCGAGGTGAGGAGGTGTTGGTGGCGCCAGACGAATCCTCCATCGACGAACTTGTGGAGCGAGGCTGGGTCGATCTCAGACGCCCCTGTTGCGAGAGATGGGTACATCGCGCACAAAAAATGGTTGAGTTGTCCGATCAACGGCGGCGCCGAACGGATGAGTCCGGCAGCGATGTGGATTGGGTGGGTATTGAATCGGATGCCGAGATAACCCCCCCGCGGTTTGCCAAATGGGTTCTGGGGCATGAAGGTGGTGGTGAGCGGATAAAGAGGTAAAGCGCAGTTAGATGAAAGCACAGTTAGATGGAGGACAATGACAACATCACGAGCCGTGAACGCTAGCGATTCTTCCGTTACAACCGCGATAGTCCAGGAGGTCGGAAAACGACTCGTCGGTCAGGAATACATGATCGAGCGGTTGCTGATCGGTCTTCTCACCGGCGGACACATCTTGTTAGAGGGTGTACCTGGGCTCGCTAAGACGCTTGCGGTGCGTTCGCTTGCCGAGACGATCCGCACGTCCTTTAAGCGGATTCAATTTACTCCTGACTTGCTCCCCGCCGACATCATCGGCACGATGATTTTCGATCAGAAGACAAGCGAGTTCCGCCCCAAAAAAGGTCCGTTGTTCGCCAACATAATTCTCGCCGACGAAGTCAATCGTGCGCCGGCCAAAGTGCAAGCCGCCCTGCTGGAAGCCATGCAAGAACATCAGGTCACGATCGGCGGGGAAACACACGTGCTTCAGGAACCGTTTTTGGTGTTGGCAACCCAAAATCCTATTGAGCAGGAGGGCACGTATCCGTTGCCCGAGGCTCAGCTCGATCGTTTCATGCTAAAGATTCAGGTTGGCTATCCGGCGCGCGAGGAAGAAAAAGAAATTCTCTGGCGCATGTCCGGTCATCGTGAGATTCCATTGAACGCGGTAGCCGACCCCGAAGATATTCTCAGTCTTCGTGACTCGATCTCTGAGCTGTACATGGATCAGAAGATCGTGGATTACATCGTCGATATCGTGCGTGCCACGAGGGAACCTCAGCAGGCTGGGGTCCACGATCTCAAACCGTTCATTGCGTTTGGAGCCAGTCCGCGTGCGTCGATCTATCTTGCACAAGCCGCTCGCGCTCAGGCGTTCCTGCGTGGCCGGGCGTACGTCGTCCCAGAAGACGTGAAAGCGATGGCTCCCGATGTGTTGAGGCATCGCGTGTTGCTCACGTTTGAAGCGGAGGCTGAGGATGTGACGGCAGATGGGATCGTTGCGAAGATCCTCGACGCCGTTAAGGTCCCGTGAGCGACCGGGCGCCACTCGTTGGCCCGGAGGTGCTGCGTCAAGTCAAGCACATTGAACTTCGGACGCGGCGCATCGTGGGGTCGTTGTTCACCGGAGAATACCGTTCTGTGTTCCGTGGCCAAGGCATGGAGTTCGCCGAGGTACGCGCCTACCAACATGGGGATGACTTCCGCGCCATCGATTGGAATGTGTCGGCGCGTATGGGTCATCCGTACATCAAACTATTTGATGAAGAACGCGAGCTAACCCTTCTTTTGATCGTGGATCGATCTGGCTCGGTTGAGTTTGGCCACCCGGTAATGAAAGGCGAGCGCGCTGTTGAGGTCGCCGCGGTGCTTGCACTGGCCGCGGCGCGCAACAACGATCGTGTTGGCGCGCTTATCTTTTCGGACAACATCGATCATGTTGTGCGTCCCGGAAAAGGCCGTCGGCACGCGTTGCGTGTGATACGCGATATGCTTGCGTTTCGCCCGCAGTCACGTGGGACAAATTTGCAGTTGGCCCTCGCGTACGCGGCCAAGCTGCTCAACCATCGATCCATCGTCGTCATCCTCTCGGACTTTCGTGCCACCGGTTGGGAAGAACAATTGCGCAGACTCGCGCGGCGCCATGAAGTCGTCGCTATCACAACGGAAGATCCGCGCGAACGCGATCTTCCCAACGTTGGATGGATCGAAGTCGAAGACGCCGAGAGTGGCACACGAGCCCTCTTGGACACCTCGGCGCCCGATTCGCGGTTACGTCTTCAGATTGCCGCAGAGGAGGCACGGCTCGGGCGGGCACGGAGGCTCGAGCGAGCCAACGTCGATCACATTGGACTCCATACAGATCGTCCATACGCGCAGGTGTTGATGGCCGCGTTTGCCCGGCGTGCTCGAAGATTGCGGCGTTGAAAAGATGTTAGCACTGCTCGTGGTGTTACAGGGTGCGCAGTGGAGTGTCAGCCCGCCAACGGCAACGGTGGGTGATACGGTTGTTATCGAGCGAGTCCTCGAACTCTCTGCGGCTGGTGTCCGCGCACGGGTATCGGCCATCGAATCGTCAAGCAGCATTGAGCCGTTAGGCGAACCGACAGTCAGCTACGAGGTAGACGGCGTTCGCATCCGCTACACGATCGCGGTGTTTGCTCCAGGAACGTTGCAAGTCGAACTTTCTGAGATTGCGTTGATGCACGTGGACGGTGAGTTCGAAACCGTGGGTGGTGGAACGGCCATCGTTGTCGTGGAATCCGTGCTGCCGATAGTCTCCGATTCGAGTCCGGAGGCTCGTCCGTCTCTTGCACCCATTGGGCGCGTGACGAGTAATCTGAATCTGGCAGGAATATTGCCCGTTGTGGTGCTCCTGGCGGCGACGATTTGGGGGGTGTTGCGGAGACGGAGGCGTCCACGGCCCACGTGGGATTCCGGTGGATCTGACGTCGTGGCACCTCCGGTTGCGCGTTGGATACAAGCGGGTGAACCACGTGCCGTCGCGGCCTTGGCAATGGCCCACATACGCGAGAAACTGCAGGTGCTTGCCCCGGAGACGAATCTTGCAATGAGTAACGGGGAAGTCTTGGTTGTGCTCAATGAGAAATATCCGGATTGGCCCATTGGTGATTTGAGTAACGCCCTGCTTTCGTTGGAGCGTGCGAATTTTGCTCCCGCGGTCGCCGCGGACGTCATGGCTGTCGTTGAGTCTGCCGAAGAGGCACTGCGGGCCATCGAAGAGATCCAAACCCTCGAGCTAACTCCGGTGGACGTGTAAGCCATGTTCGCGCGTCCGTTGATTCTGCTGATGCTGATTGCGTTGCCCGCGTGGTGGTGGCACCGACGGCGTGGTACCAGACCGGCGGCTGCCTACAGTGACGTCGCGCAGTTAGGTACGGTGGCGCGTTCACGCCGGTGGATCGGTGAAGGCCCAGCGGTGTTAAGGTCGGTCGCTATCGGTGCTTGGATTTTAGCGGCGGCGGGTCCCCGCATTGCACTGCAACCAAATGAGATCACACGCGAAGGGATCGCGATCGTGTTGGCTGTTGACGTTTCAAGTAGCATGCTGGCCGAAGACTTCACACCGTCCAATCGTTTGGACGTTGCCAAAGAACAGTCCAAGGCGTTCATACGCGCGCGTCGGTTCGATCGGATTGGCTTAGTTACGTTTGCGGGAGAGGCCTTGACGCTCGTACCCGTCACCGTGGACTACCCGGTGCTCGAAATTGCGATCGATTCGTTGGATATCGGTCAGCTCGAAGATGGTACGGCAATCGGCACCGCCATTGCCACGGCGGCAAATCGACTTCGTCGTGTGCCCGGCGAGAGTAAGGTCATCGTCCTGCTGACGGACGGAGACAACAATAGAGGACGTATTGATCCGCGCACCGCGGCCGAAGCCGCCGGGCGTTTGGGTGTTCGGATTTACACCATTGGAATCGGCACCGACGGCGAAGCGCGGACGCCTATCGGGACCGGTGTCGGGGGTCGCGTCCGATATCAAACGCTTCCCGTAAGACTCGATGAAGACTTATTGCGGGAGGTCGCCGATGGGACCGGCGGTCGTTACTTCCGTGCTACGGACGCTGAGGCGTTAAGTCGGATCTTCCAGCAAATCGACCAACTGGAGACCACCCCCGTGCAGATTACGAGGTTCACCGAACATAATGAGGCGTATCGAGTGCCGGTTATCGTGGGTCTCGTTGCGTTGGCGCTTGAATTGGTTATGTCGGCAAGTCTTGTGGTGCGTGTTCCGTGATCGCGTTCGATAATATGTTGGCGCTCTACGCATCACCGGTCGTGGCCCTGGTTATCATGAGTCTTGCATGGTGGGCCAGGCAGTCACGTGTCCGGCTGGCGGCAAAGTGGTCGCCCCGCTTGCGGGACATCGCGTCATCGTTTGGGAAACGTGGACCGATTGCGTTGGGTATTGCTGCCTTTCTTGCGGTGGTGGCCTTAGCGGGTCCACGTTTCGGTGGTCGTGTCGTGACCACGGAAACGAAAGCGCTCAACCTCGTCATCGCGGTAGACATTTCTCGATCAATGCTCGCGGAGGATGTTGCGCCGTCACGGTTGGGCAGGGCCCGACGCGAAACCGCGCGTCTTGTGCAAGATCTCCGAGGAGATCGCATCGGGCTAATCGCATTTGCCGGCGGATCCTGGATTCTTTCGCCTTTGACTGTTGATGCCGGTGCATTGTTGTTGTTATCTGACGGGCTCGACCCAGATATGGGGAGTACGGGTGGTACGTCGTTCGCTGGCGCCATCGACCAGGCGCGGCAACTTCTCGTCACTGGTGAGGACGTGGCGGATCGTGTACTCGTGATGTTCACCGATGGTGAGGAACTTGACTCGGTGCCCAATGTGCTCGAGGCCGTGCGCAATCTGCGGCGTGATGGGGTGCATTTGATTCTGGTGGCAGAGGGTGGCACGGAACCGGTGCGCATACCAATACGCGATCCTGACGGGAGGTTGATCGGATATCAACGTGATACCGACAACAACGTTGTTGAGACAAGACGCCGCGACGGAATTATGGCGGAGATGGCTGATGTGGCCAGGGGGGCGGTTGTCTCAGCGGAGGTGAATGACCAGGCCGGTACGGTGCGGGATCTTGTGATGGCATTCAAACGGGCGCCGCAAGCTACGACCACCTCGCAACAAGATATTGCGCGGGGTTGGATGCCACTGTTCTTAGGCATCATTGTTCTTCTTGTCCATACCGTTACGCGCCGGACGGCCGCGCTGGCCGCGTTGGCCTTCCTCGTTGTTGCTCCGACGCTGGCTCGTGCCCAAGATCGTCAGTCGTTGGGTGACCAAGCATGGCAGACGGGAGATTTCGCCGCTGCGGCGAGGCGGTATCTGCAAGATGCGCAAATTGGCATTGGCGGCGACACGGCCTGGCTAAATGCCGGCACGGCGTCGATGGCCGCGGGAGATACGTCTGCCGCGCGGATTGCATTGACGAGAGCGGCGGGTTCTTTGGAACCGGAGGTGCGCTTTCGCGCAGCGTACAACTTGGGTTTAATGAGCCTGCGCCTTGCTGAAACCGATAGTGCAAATCAAACCGATCACCTCGAAAGCGCGCGGGATTGGTACCGTGAGAGTCTGCTTCTACGACCGTCCGACGCGAATACCAAGTGGAACTATGAGTTGGCGTTGAGTCGGATGCCACCGCCTGATCAGGGTGGGGGGGGCTCTCAAAACC
>JAZDDC010000473.1:0-4025 GCA_036679565.1 Gemmatimonadota bacterium | reverse complement strand
CACCATCGACAGGAGAGGGTTCTCCGTAACAAAAGCATCTCGCACTTCGTCGCCACCTGGGGTGAGGTAGGCGATCACGGTGGCTTGACCGTCAATCACCACCGATAAGAGTGCCCCCGGCCATTCGGCTACGATGCGCTTGTAACCATCGGCAAGAAACAGGCGTGCACCGGCCACTTCTGTTGGTGCGTAACAACGCACGCCAACTGTACATCCCTGTTTTGCCGCCGCCTCGAGGTCCGGTGTGAGTTTTTTCAAAGGCCCGGGGAACGCGTCAACCGCCGAGTTTGAGGACCTGCCCCGGTTCGGTGGGAATGAAACGACTGATTTTGAGGTACGGTCCGTCGGTGGTCCAGACGAACTCGTGAGGCCAGAACGTCTGTCCGCCCAACGGATCGCGTAACGGAACCGAGCCGAGCGGTTGGCCCTCCCGATCCCAAGAACTGATCCGAAGATTTCGATAGCCCACCAGCGCAATGTTACCGGCTGGTGTCAACTCGAACTCCGCCGCACCACCGATCTCGCCCGGTCCCTGTCCTTTTCTCCCAAGCGTGTGTTTCAGGTCCCCTTCGGGGCCAAAGATCAGAAGATTGTGAGATAGACCGTCCAACACCACGACCGAGCCATCGGACTGCACGTCCATGTCGGTGACGGCCCCGAAAAAAATGTCATTGTTCGCTGGTAGTACGCGGACAAATTCCAATCGCGGAGGTGCTTGTTGTGGGTTCCCCTGTTGGACGCCGGTGATCAAGAGCGAAAAGAATGTTGTGATGGTTTGGGGCCGGTGGTTTCTGCGCCAAGTTAGGTGCCCTGCGGGAGTGGGGCAACGTCGTCGATGAGTACGTCAAATCGCCACCCTTTTGCTCCGGAACCCGCCGTCCCCGATGCGGTGACCGTCAACGAGGTCACCGCAATGCGGTGTTGTTATTACACCACCGCTTCGACTACGCCGAAGGCCGCTCGGTTTTCACGAATGAATGCATCGAGTGTTTGCGGCGGGTGACCCCCGATTCGTTCCACGACATCGGTCTCGCCGCGGAAGATCCCGTTCTGGTGATCGACAGCCACCGCTTTAAGGTGAGTCACAAGCGAATCGGTGACACCGTCTACGCCGGCGAGCACATCGCCCCATGCATCCACGGGCAGATCTACGAACTCGACGGCTTTGCCAAGTTCCCGCGACAATGCATCTGCCATCTCAGTCACTGAGAGATTCCGTGGTCCCGTCAACACGTAGCGCTTGCCAACGTGGAGCACGGGGTCGGCCAGGATGCCAGATACCACACGCGCGATGTCGGCGGCCGCAACCGGCGCGTGCTTTTCATCGCCGTAAGGCAGGTAGAGCTTGCCCTCTGATGCGATCGTCGCCGCGCCAAACATTACGAGGTTCTCCGCAAAATAGGTCGGCCGCAGGTGTACCGCGCCGATGTCGGCCCAGTCGAGGATGTTCTCCGACAACCAGTGCTGGCGCGACAAAGGGCTCTCGGCGCCTTCGCGGGCCGAGATTTGCGACATGTTGACCAACGCCTCGACACCCGCGTCCCTGGCAACCAACGCGACGATGGTTGTGGCTTCCACCAGCAGTTCGCCCTGTGGCGGGTAAACGAAGTAGACGCGCTTGACGTTCTGCATCGCTGCACGCATCGATTTCACATCCAACAAATCGCCCACCATCACCTCGGCGCCCAACGCTTCGAGTCGCGTCGAGCGGTCGTCCAACCGGCGGACGAGGGCCCGGACGGGAAACCCCCGATCGAGTATCTGTTCGACTGCCGCGGCGCCGGTTTTGCCTGCGGCGCCAGTTACGAGAATGAGGGTGTTGTTGTTCTGCGTCATGATTCTTCCTCTCTGTTTTGCGTTGAAAACCAGTTACGAACATTTCTGGTCAGGTTATTCCTACGATGTTGTATATACAACTCACTTCGTAAAACAACTCTACGCCGGCGCGGTTCGGCTCCACACGGTGGTGGCCGCCCGATGGATCGCCTCCGCGCCGCGTTGGCCCAACACTTCCCGGGCCGTGATTTGGGCTTCCTCCCACGCCGGGTGGGACTTTGCGAGTAACGTTCTACCCCGCCGGGTCAGTGTCAGCTGTTGTTTGTGACCCGATTCGGCGGCCGTCACCGCCAACCAACCGTTTTTGCGCATTCGCTCAACGTTTCGGCTGACCGTGGACTTCTCCATGTTTAGCCGGTGGGCGACTTCGCCGGGGGAGATGGGGCCGCGCGCGGTGACGACAACCATGATGTTCAGTTGGCCGGCGGTCAGGCCGAGTGGGCGCAGTGCGTCGTCGTAAATGGTAGTGATAGTGCGGTTGAGCATGCGAACCCGCACAGCGAGACATTCTTCGGTGATCCGGGTGGCGGTCCGGTGTACAGATTGAGTGTCCGTGGCTGTCATAGCTGTCGTCCCTTCATGGATGTATATACAACTTCATTGTTCCGTTGTCAACCCCCTCAGTAACTGTGTGGGAACGAGACGTCATTTGTCGTTGAGCTTTATGGTGTCGTGACGACTGACGACGTGTTCGGGTGTGGCACAATTTTGTGTGTTGGCATCGAAACTCATTCCGTCCGAAGTACGTTCACCGGATCTGCTTGTGTTGCCGACCGTGCGGGTAGCAAACTCGCCGCGAGGGCGACACCAGTAAGTACAACCGCCACGGCCATCAACGTACGGGGGTCGTTGGGAGAGACACCAAACAGCACGTTGGTCAGCATTTTCGAGATGCCGATCGAGCCTGCCAACCCGAGCACGATTCCGCTCCCGACTAGGATCAGCCCTCGTCGCAGTACGAGGGATAAGACTTGACCTCTTTGGGCGCCGAGCGCGATCCGAATGCCAAGTTCGCGCACACGTTGGTTGACTGAAAAAGTCATGATGCCGTAGAGACCGCCGGCGGCCAACGCAAGAGCCAGCAGGCCGAGTGCGCCACCGATGCCCGCGCCAAGTCGAAACATCCACATCGAACTCGAGAGATGGACGTCGATCGTCTTTACATCAAACATCGGTATGGTGGGGTCGATCGATCGTGCGGCAGCTCGAAGCGGAGCAATCAAATCGAGTGGGCGGCCACCCGCATGCACCACCAAGGTGACGAGCGTGGCCGGGACTTGATCGATGGGGTAAAACATCGCGGGGCGGGGCGTCTCCCCCATGTTAAAGTATCTCCCGTCGCCGATGACACCAACGACTTGAACGGTTGTGCCACCGCCGGTGCGATCGAATCGCAGCCGTCGTCCAAGCGGGTCCTCGTTTGGCCACAGTTGTTTGCTGAGTACTTGGTTTATGATAACGGCCCTTGTTGCATCGGCGCGGTCACGTTCGTCGAATGTCCGACCACTGAGTAGCGGCGTGCCCATCGTCGCGAAGTACTCGGCGCTGACTGAACTCCTCCAAGTCGGCACGCCGACATCATCGAGACCATAGGTCTGATCGTCGGCGTAGACGCGGCTGGTTGAATTGCGATCCCCGAGAGGGACGATTGTGACGAGGGCCGCATTGTGGACGCCAGGCAAACCGTTCGCTCGTTCAGTGAGTTGCTTGTAAAAGGCGAGACCCTCACGACGGTCTTGGCCGCCGAGTGCAACATCGAACGTGGCGAGAAGCCGGTCTGTTGTTGCGAAGCCGGGGCTCATGGCTCGGACGTTGTTTAGGCTCCGTGTAAACAAAATGCTTAGGAACAAGGTTACGAACGAAAGCGCCACCATCGTCACGACGACGCCGTTGAACATTCTACCACGTTGAAGGTTCAAACCCGCGTCGCTTGCGCCAGCCTTCACGACGGCGGTGGCATCTGAACGGGATGCGCGCAACGCTGGCAGCAAACCAAAGGCGAACGCCGCTGTGAGCGACACGGCGAGCGCAAACGTGAGTACCCGCACGTCGGGAGCGGTGTCGATGGCAAATCGGTACGGCAAAGACGGTGCAAAGAGAAAGATGAAATCTGACGTCCAGTACGCGAACACGGCGCCAAGGATTCCGCCGAACACAGCCAGTACAACGCTTTCGGTGAGGAACTGTCG
>JAZDDC010000472.1:0-3468 GCA_036679565.1 Gemmatimonadota bacterium | reverse complement strand
CAAATAACCGCCCGCAATCCGCCGGCCCACGTGTAGGCGACCGTAATGCTTGTGACGACAAGAACGCTTGCGAAAACGCTCCACCCGGTGACAATGGAAAGTGGAATTGCTGTTGCGAACACCCGGACCGAGTCGCCGAGTGAGCGGATGACCATGAACACGGCGGATGCGACGCGACGTGTCGCAACACCAAAACGGGTCTCGAGTCTGGCGTATGCCGTTTCCTGTTCCCCACGGAAGTATCCGGGAAGCAGCCAGATGGATACGCCGATTCTACCTATGAAGTATCCGATGGCAATCTGAAGAAACGTAAGATTGGTGCGCGCCCCGATGCCGGGGATGGATATGACGGTGAGTGCCGAAGTCTCCGTTGCGACAACGGAAAACATGACCGCCCACCATGGTATTTGATGTCGACCGAGAAAATAGCCACTCGCATCTTTGTTTGTCCGCGCAAAGTGGACGCCAATGGCGATTACGATGGCGAAATATGCCGCCATGACGATGAAGTCGGGAGTTGTCACGTTCGACTAATTGCCACGTGCGATAATTCGGTTATTCGCCACAGAGCACGCAGAGAAAGATGGAGAACACAGAGATGTTGTAATGAGATACGATCTTGGAGTACTCTCCCACATCAAATACTCTGTGTCCTCTATCTTCCTCTGTAGCTTTCCCTGGGAGGCCAACAAAAAAAGGGACCAACCCTTGGTCCCTCTTCCCAACGTTTCGTCCATCAGGCGCTGAACGAACTCCCACACCCGCAGCCGCCGGTTGCGCTCGGGTTATTGAACGTGAAGCCGTTGCCCGAAAGATTGGAGACGTAGTCTATGCGGGTGCCCCCGAGGTATTGCGCGCTGAATGCGTCAACGAACAGACGTACATCCTGCGACTCGGTGATAACGTCATCGTCGAGAGCAGTCTCTTCGATGTTCAGTGCGTATTTGAACCCCGAGCATCCGCCCGGTGTCACGGACACACGAAGACCGGCCGTCTCGTTAGGTACTTCCTCTGCCGTCATGAACTCGCGCACCTTTTCGGCCGCGTTAGGTGTGAGCGCGACGTCCACTTCCATGGCGGGGCGATTTGCTGTTGTCATACTTCTCTGCCTCCTTACACTGGAAGGTAGAATCGGCTTCTCGGCGTGTCAACGTGAGGCGGTTTAACGCTTTGTTTCGCTTGGGGTTAATCAAGGGGTGATGCGTGCCCGCATGAGCATGTCCGTGATGACGCCTCTCAGGGGTAGCCACCTTTGGTTTTCTCGTGTGGGATGCACGCGATTTGTCAGCATGACAAGGTAGAAGTCGTTGCGCGGGTCGATCCAAATCGACGTTCCCGTGAATCCGGTGTGACCAAAACTGTCGGCGCTCAGGAGTGTGCCCGCGCTGTTACCACCACCGGGCGCGGGTTTTTGCCAGCCGATGGCCCGGTTGGCCCCTTCCGGCCCGGATTGAAGACCCGTCCATTGGGTCAATTCGGATGCCGGGATGTTGGGAAGTCCCGCATCGGTATCCCCGGCGAAATTCGACAACATCCACTCCGCGAACTTTGCCAGGTCTTCGGCCGTCGAAAACAGCCCGGCATGACCGGATACCCCACCCAAGTGGAACGCGTTCTCGTCATGTACTTCCCCATGTACCACCCGATCTCGCCACGGATCGTTTTCTGTCGGTGCGATGCGCGTGAGGAGTTCCGAAGAAGGGTTGAATCCAGTATCGACCATGTTCAACGGCTGAAAGAGTTTTTCCTGTAGGAACACATCGAGTGGCTGACCGGCAACACGCTCGACAACCTGGGCCATGAGGATCGCGCCGAGGTCGGAGTAAACGTATTCCGTGCCAGGAGTGTTGGTGAGCGGTTCGTGAAAGATGCGGTCCAGAGCATCTTCTCGGTTGGCCGTTTCGAGGTGGAGTGGAATCCAGGCTGGCAACCCCGATGTGTGCGTCAAGAGGTGGCGCACGGTGATGGCGGCTTTGTCAGACCCCTCGAACTCCGGCACGATGGTTTGTATCGGCGTCCCAAGCGTCAAACGCCCGTCTGCGAGCAACATGTACGTTGCTGTCGTAAGACCCACGACTTTTGTCAGGCTGGCCAGATCGTAAATGGTGTTCAACGTAACCGGTCGTTCGTCATCGTCTGCGTAGGTCCCGAAAGTAGTGGCGTGGGAGATACCGGAACGACGCCCGACGATCATGGTTCCACCGGGGATGACGTCGTCGGCCACTTGCTCGTTTAAGAACCGTTCTAGTTGGGTGATGGAGTCCGGGTGGAATCCACTGGAATCGGTATGCTCCGGTGTTTTCGTGCATCCAAAGACCAAGACGAGAACTGCTGCTGTTTGGAGTTTCATTGGCGTGGTACCGATATGCCGTGTCCCCGTGGGAACTCTGGCGCCAGGGAAATTGGGAGAAGGCCGCTCACCGGGGCACCGCCCGCGATTGCGGCCGCCACGGCTCGTTCCGCTGCGGAGACATCCGTCCACGCGAGTAAGAAAGCGCCGTGGAAATCACGGAGTTGTTGTAAGAGATACGGGCTGCCAAACGAAACCAGGAGTGTGGTTTTATCTTGGGAGGTTTGCTGTATCAGCGTAGCAAGAGGGCCCGGAAACGCAATGTGCCCTCGTCCAGAAATTGCGCGCACCGACGTTGCAAACACCACGCGGTCGTGATTGTCAAGTAAGGTTCTCACCGAGTCGTAAGATGGACTGCCTGACGCGGGAAACAGTGTTAGGGATCGAGCCGCGATGTCGTCGGCAATGGCCTGATGCTCGGCTCGTCCAACGACGAGCGGTACGCTGTCAAGTGATACGGTTCTGCGGCGGAACAAACCGGCCCGTTGTTTCAAACGAAGCAATTTGCGCACGGAGTGATCTAACCGCTCCATCGTGATCCTTTCCGATTTCGCGGCTTCCAGCGTGGCCTCGAATGCTGCGAAAGGGTCCGCGGGATACAGCAATACGTCGCTTCCAGCGAGAAACGCTTGCACTGCAGATTCACCGACACCGTATCCGTTGACGATAGCGCCCATGTTCAAAGCGTCCGTCACGACGATTCCGTCGAATCCAAGTGAGTCCACCAATATGCGTGACATGACGCTGCGCGATAATGTTGCGGGGGTAACCGAGCCGTTGTCGAGGCAGGGTAATGCTATGTGCGCAGTCATGACGCTGGTTACGCCAGCGGCGATTGCCGCTCTGAAGGGCGCAAGTTCCAATGTGTCCAGTCGCTGCCAACACGCGTCCAGCACCGGAAGGGCAATGTGCGTATCCGTGTCGGTATCGCCGTGACCGGGGAAGTGCTTTGCCGTCGTGAACAGACCGTGATCGCTTGCGCCCCTGATGTATGCGGCGATAAGCGGCGCAACGTCGCGCGGTGATTCTCCGAAGGAACGGGTGTTGATGATGGGGTTGGCTGGATTGTTATTGAGGTCCGCAACCGGTGAAAATGTCCAGTGGACACCAATGGCACG
>JAZDDC010000471.1:0-3560 GCA_036679565.1 Gemmatimonadota bacterium | reverse complement strand
CCGGCGGTCAAGCGCACTGGCCCATGCCGCGCACAAACGGGTCGGGGTGGAACAGCCGCACCGAACCTACCACACCTCGGCGACCACGCCACCAACTCCCGTGACTGCCTAACACTCTAGTAGCCTGCACCCGCTGTGGTCCCTAGCGACAAAAATCGCACCACATGCAGAATAATCTACCTTCGGTTCCGCCGAGGTTGTGATGCAAACGCCGAGTTATCACCACTTTGGCACAGTCCGACTCCCGTCTGAAATGCTGCGTCGGTCGCAAGCAACCCCCGAGTCCGTTTAGCGCGGGTCTAAATCTGACGTATCCCGCAACGGGGAGGGCGTTTGCCTCCCCTGAGAATCGCCGTAACCGTAGATGCAATCTAGGCTTCTGACGTTACCGGTCCGGGCAATCCTTGCGCAAAGTGTGACAATAATCGACAACTCGCCAGAGCCTTAGGCTGTGCACCGCGTCTGATTCGGAACCTCCCGGATTCGAGTCCTGGACCGCCCGCCTATTCCTTTAAAGAAGGTTCAGATAAGGAAGGTTGCAGATCGGGAACGGCTTCACAGAAGGCAACTTTGCTGGAGAGCCTAGCGCGGGAGGGGTTTCACGAAGGCGTCCCGGTCGCCGCCCATATTGCTTCAAGCGTGCCGCTATACCCGAAAAAAGTGCGAAGAACCGCCGGTTTCGTCGGCGTGTTCGGCCGATCGACATCAGTCGTGGATAATGCGACAGCAATCGTCGAGCGGTTGATCAGGATCGGCAGCAACTTCGCGTGAACTACTCGTTGGCCGGACGGGCGGCCGCTCCCATGTAACATCGCATGTCACGTGGAAGCGGGTCGCGTCGCGGGATTTGTGTTGGCGAACACGGCTACCAAGCATCCAGCTTTGACAACTTAGCGGCCACCGAAATCATGCGGTCATGGTTCTGTACCGACTCTCCTAGAACTCCCACGGAGTTGGCAAACTGCCCGGTAACAATTTTCTGGTCGCCGGGAGATTTTCGACACGCCTGACACGGTGCACAGGCCAGTCCCACTTGCCGTGGACAGGGGGCCACCCGCGGCTTGTTGCAGCGACAGAGAATGGTAGTTTCACAGTTACATAAGACATCACACAGGCTGGAGGAATCAAATGTCTCTCGACAAGGATGTGTTGGCCCGCCACGAGGTAAGACTTTTCCCTTCAGTGAGAATATCCTCCGGTCGCGAGGCCGAGTTGCGAGCGACTGCATCGTTGCTTGCCATCGCAAAGGCTGTATCGGAGTTCGGCCGGGCTGTCGTGAAGATGGCTGGGGGCCCAGGCGGGAAGCTCGACTGTTATACCGAGGTTCCAATTACAGATTCGGACCCTGACGCCCCTGATCTCCGGCCGGATGGCTTGTTGGTCGTGAGACGGGGGAAGACGGAATGGCGCGCGTTTGTCGAGGTCAAGGTGGGTGACAACCCACTCGAGCAGGCCCAATTTGATGCTTACCATCGGTTGGCGAAGACTGAAGCCGTCGATGCGATCATAACAGTCAGCAACCAGGCAGCGCTCCCCAATGGCCTTCCGCCTCTCGTCGTCGATAAGAGGCGTCTTCGGACAGTTTCGGCCACACATATTTCTTGGGAAAGACTCCTCAGCGAGGCCCGCCTGTTAGGCCGCAAGAACGCCGTCAGTGACGTCGATCAGCAGTGGATGCTCGAGGAGTGGATTCATTATCTGGCGGATCCCGCATCTCGAATTATCGAACCGCCGCAACTCGGCGAGCATTGGGCGGCGGTCCTAAAGGCGGCGCGAGAAGGGAGTCTCCCCGCAGTTTCGAAGAAGCTGGCCAACGTGGTGGCGCACTGGGACTCGTTTCAACGAAAGGCGGCTCTGCAACTTCGAGCGAAACTCGGGGTCGATGTACAACCGGCCGTGAGTCGCGCTGATAAGGCAGACCCGGATGCGCGCCTCAAGCGGCTTCACAAGGATGCGTTGGAAGACCGATGCCTCAACGCAACGTTCAAGATCCCTGATGCGGCTGGCGACGTATCGGTTGTCGTTCTCCTGGCGGGTCATGCAGTCCGCTATTCCGTCGCGGTTGAGGCGCCGACCCACGGCAGGGTGAAAACCCGTTTGTCTTGGTTATCGCGGCAGTTGAGGGGAATGAGTCTCGCGAGTGACGTGACGGTGTCGGTGAAATGGGATCAACGAGGTGTGCGCACATTTGGTGACGCGAGCAAGGTCATCGACGATGTCGCAGTGCTGCTTCGCACACCTGAGGGGCATCAGGTGGCGCCTTCTGCACTGCCGCGGACGTTCGAGTTGGAAAGTGCATCGACCCTGGTTCGTGGCCGCGGTCGGTCGAGCGCACCAGTTCTTGAAGGAGTTGCGGCTGGTTTAGAGGAGTTTTACAAGGGAGTCGTCGAAAACCTGAAGCCCTACGCTCCTCCCCCTCCACGACTGCCGGACGACAAGGATCAGTTGGCGATTCCGCCATCTGGAGACGCGGCGTCGCGGGCACAACCGGCACGTCCCGTGGGAACTGAAGGGGTGAACACCGTGGGGCAAACGAAATGAGATAGCTGACCTAGTAGGCGTGCCAGACCAAGCGGAAGGCGTTCGCGCGTTTAAGGCGAATCAGAAACCATGATGCTGATGATACTTAGGGGAACCGTGACCAGCGATCCTAGTGCTGCCATACGGAGCTTTGGCAGGTCGCACGTCCGGGTTGGGCTGGGCGTGCGGCGAAACCAGCTCCACCTGACGGATTGATGCAGGTGTGCGGTGGGAGATCGTAATCTACGATCGTCGCGACTCGTTCACCGTCATCACTATACAACACAGGTTCCGACCGATCACTCGTCCATTCGCGGACCGCGGCCACAAAACCGTTGTTCACGCGAGCAAACCGACTCACTATCATCGCATCTCGAAGCAGGACACGACGCTGAAATGTCCCATCGAACGTAAACTCCAGAATAGCCGCTCGCCCCGGCTGCATGTCAAGAATGAACAGCCGATCCACCCCGGCCCCGACCTGCACGGGGTTTTCGAACTCGTCGGGCCCACCCCCTCTTGGCCCCACGAGGTGTGCTCGGTGGGGGACAACACATGGACGGCCGGCGCGTGCGCCTGAAGAACCACGATCCGATCGCCTACTACAATCGCATCACGAACATCAAGGAGCTTTTCGTCAGTCCCACTAATCGAACCATCTGTGCCTGTGAACCTAAAGTGAAAGGACACAGCAGTACGGCGATCACACACATCAACAAAGCGGGCCCTTGCGCCACCATCGGAGCTTTGGCATGTGATGTTCAATGTTCAGCGTCAACGTTCAACGTTCAAGCGCGCGATTATTCGCGCGCGACCAGGCTCTGATACACCGCTCCAACGAACCGCTCCGAGTTTGCACCCCACACAGCGTCCAAGTCGGATGTCACTCCGGCCTGAATCACTTCTTCCTCTGACGCTCCGTCGTTCACCATGACCTGGACGCGATCTCGCACGGTGATCAGCATGTCACGGTACGCGCGGAGCTCGTCAGCGCCTGCAAGCGCACCGTGGCCGGGAATGATTTTCGTATTGGAACCGGC
>JAZDDC010000470.1:0-13476 GCA_036679565.1 Gemmatimonadota bacterium | reverse complement strand
TCACTCATTCTGTCGCGCTCACATTTCTTGGTCGCAGACCTGAATCATTGGCACTACGACGTGTTTCGTGCAGAATGGCACCGACCGTGGATCACGTCGCGAACTGTTTCGTTTGACCTGGACCGCAACGGTGACGTTGCGGCCTTGGAAATCGATGGGTTCCGGTTGGAGAAACGTGAGTGATTGACTCGCAGTGCGTTTTGATAAAGCTCTGTGCTGTGTCGAAAATAAATAAGGCCACGAAATCCACGAAATCCACAAAAGAGAGGGCATCATTCGAGTTCGCTTATCTGACGACATCGAACTTTAGTGGATTTAGTGGATTTCGTGGCAATCTTGTTTTTGTGTGAGGGGTGGTTGGGGTCCGTGGCGGCCTTATTTGTACTGAACCCCGTGCTTGATAACCAAGTCCACATCTTGAAGAATCGAGATATGACGTAAGACATCGCCACGCACGGCGATGATGTCGGCGAACTTCCCCTCGCTAACGGTTCCAACATCATCCTCGACGCCCATAAATACCGATGGCCAGTACGTTGCTGCACGAATGGCCTGCATCGGATCCACGCCGAGATAATTCACCCACACATCCAGTTCGTTCCACGTTGACTGAGAGTGGAAAAAACCGGGGACACCCGAATCGGTGCCGATTAACAACACGGTGCCGCTTTCTCTCAGCTGTTGAAACTTCCGCTTCAACGTTGGCTTGCGGATTGGTATCAGTTGGTAATATGGGAGTTGGTCGAAATGTGTCAGCGACTGTTGAATGTCGGTGACGATGGAATCGGGTAGGCCTTCATGCCAACGTGGGTCATCCAAAACCTCTGGATGATCTCGGATGTAGTCGTTGTTGTACAAGACCGAAATAGTCGGTGTCCAGAAGAACGGGCCAAGGTTCATCTGTGCGGTCCGTTCGTTTAGAGCGGCGACGATGTCGGGTGGGTATTCGGGTGCCGAAGAGAGTCCGGTATGTTCAAAGTTGTCGATACCGGCTTCGAGACCACGACGAATTTCCTCTGGCCGGTGTGAATGTGCGACCACTCGGAGGCCACGTTTATGCGATTCATCCACGACCGCGCGCATTTCCTCCATCGTCATTTCGTCTTGGTCGATCAACTTGATGACATCGACACCGGCGTCGGCCAGTCTTCCCACCTTCTCGATCGCGTCGGAGACGCCATCAATGCCCCAACGAAAAAAGTCCGTCCCATCGTACGGTTCATGTTGAATGAATGGGCCAGACACATACATGGTTGCGCCGGGAATGTCGCCACGGTTGATGGCATCGCGCACGTTGATACTCGCTTCGAGCGGGCCACCCAAGTCGCGAGCGCTTGTGACTCCCGCCATCAACAGTTGTTTGGCGGAAGCCGGCATGATCACGGATTCGAACAATGTGGGATACGTGCGGTCCCAGTGACCGTAGTCCGAGTGCCCGTTGAGCATCAAGTGTACGTGCATGTCCCAAAGACCGGGCAGCACGGACATGCCTTCGGTAGAAATAACGGTGGCGTCGGTGGGAACGGGGAGGTTGCCAACCGTGCCGACGGCAGTGATTCGATCGCCCTCAATCAGGACAACGCTGTTCGCCAACGGTGGTCCGCCAAAGCCGTCAATGAGCGTACCACCGACCAGCGCTTTCATAGTAGTTTGCGCCACGACGCCGAATGGCATCCAAAGCAAGGACAGCGCAGCGAGTGTGATGCCACGTCTTGTCATGTTACCTCCGGAAGTACTGATTTGAATGCTACGCCGTAGATGTCCCACACGGTGACGAAAAGCGCGGCGATGATTGGGCCAATGATGAATCCTACCGCTCCGAAAAGGAAGATGCCGCCGAGTGTGGAGAGCAGGATGAGCAGGTCGGACATTTTTGTGTCTTTTCCTACGAGTCGCGGTCTCAATATGTTATCGATGGTTCCGACGACCAGCCCACACCAAAGAACCAGCAGAATTGCCATGCCCGTTTTTCCGACGGCGATGAGATAAATAGCGGCCGGCACCCATACCAACGCTGCGCCAATTCCTGGAATGATCGACAATGTGGCCATCACGGTGCCCCAAAACGCCGCTGCGTCGATGCCGGTGACCCAAAAAGCTAGACCGGCCAAACCGCCCTGGAGAATACCGATGACAAGTGTCCCCTTGAGCGTGGCGCGCGTCACGGATACGAATTTTTCTGCCATGCGATGCTCATCGTCCGATGATAACGGCATATAGTAAAGAATACGCCGAAGCAGTTGCTTTCCGTTCGTGAGGAAGAAAAACATCGCATATAGCATGACGAACGTGTTAAGAAGAAACCCGATGGTGAATCGCGAAGCGGCTGCTACGCGGCTCACCAAGAACGTACCGGTCGCGCCAGCTAACTCACCGAGTTTTGCCATGATCTGATCTTGATACGGGCGAATTCTGTCTGCATACGGCAAGCGATCGAAGAGTCTGTCAAGTTCGTCGGGTTCGCCGACTTGCCGTTCGATCCAAGGCCCGACGGATTGACTGACGTCAACAGCTTGCGACACGACCATCGCCAAGAATGTCGTCACTGGACCGGCAATGAGCACGATCATGAAGAGGATCGTGAAGAGTGAGGCCAACGTCGTTCTGCCCCGCAATAACTTCAACAACCGCGAGTGCACCGGATGAACCATGGCGGTGAAGATACCCGCAAGCAAAAGCGCCACGATGAAAGGCCGGATCATCAGGAAAAAGACGATCGAAATCGCTACGGCCAGGACCAATAGAAATGATTTACTGAATCGTTCTTGGGGAGTATTGAACAGAGGCATGACGGACTCCTACGCGTGTGGTCAATCGGCTCGGATGTTTGCCGTGCGTAAGATAGCCCGGTTGATTCGACTTGCTCAGACTTTCCACGACGCGATTTATCCTATGCGTGGCTACACTTCCTACGATCCGTCAAATGCCCACGAGACGTCACTACGTGATTGAGAGGCCTGGGGGCAAAAAGTTTCCGTCAAATGTCGCGCAGGACGATCACATGGAGTTCCTTTGGCCCATGCACTCCAACGACCAACGTCAGCTCGATGTCCGCAGTTCGCGACGGCCCTGTAATGAACGTGACCGCTTGATGCCTGCCATCCGAACCCGTCAGCTGGTTGAGTACGCTAGGCATGGTGGCAACGATTCGTGACGCCGGCACCAACGCGATGTGTATCGGCGGGACCAGAGATGTCAAGCGGTGTCGCTCGGCGCCCGACGCAAGAACCAATGTACCCGTTTCGGCGATTCCCCACTGAGCCTCAGTGATCCCGGCGTCGGCCACGAACAACTGTTCACGATCCTCGACCGCGTCAACTACCGTGACGTTGGTGGGCATGTCCTTCACGACTTCATGTACAATCTCCCCGTCCGATCGGCACATTTTTCGTACGTCACCTGAATTGCAAAGAGCAACGACTTGCTTGCGTGCCTCATCGACATTCTGAACTATCACGCATTGCGCGTCAACCAACTCCACCTGTGCCGCGAAAAGACCGACGATGTCGTCCGAAGATATCGTTCGGGTTGGAGTGTCCGGCAAAGGTACGAACTCTCGATCTGACTGTCTGAGTTGTTGTTGTATCGCCGAGAGAACCGCGTTTTCTGAACCTCGTGCAGTCATTTTGTCTGATGCTCCCTATCGTCCGCCAATTCCGATGCCCAGATTTGCCGAAAGTCTTTCTTTGCGATACGTGGTACACTCCGCCGGTGTCCCCATTTCCGCGACGGACCTAACAACGTCGTAACTCCCATACGCTGGGCGAACCGCGCAAACGCGATGACCATGCGGTAACGTAGGTCCGATGTCATTGACCAGCGCCAAGCACGGAACGTGGTCTTGGCCCGGACGGGGGACACGATGGGTGCAGGTTGGCCATGACTGACTATGTGTTTGCGAAGATGAATCAGCGCATTTGGAATGTCGATTTTCACGGGGCAAACGTCCCGGCATGCGCCGCAAAGACTCGATGCAAACGGAAGATGGCGTGCCACGCGGAAGCCATCGATCTGTGGTGTTATGACCGAGCCAATCGGGCCGGCGTACACGGCGCCATACGCATGGCCTCCGATCTGCTGATATACCGGGCACGCATTGAGGCAGGCCCCGCAACGGATACATGCCAGTGCTTCGCGGGTGGCGTGTTCGCGCAGCATTTTTGACCTGCCGTTATCGAGCACGACGATATGCAACGATCGTGGTCCGATGCGGTCTCCACGTTCGGGGCCGGTGATGATAGACTGATAGCTGGTCAGCGCCTGCCCGGTTCCTGATCGAGGCAAAATTCGCAGGAAGACGTCTAGGTCCCTCAGTCGCGGGATCACTTTCTCGATCCCCATCACGGCAATGTGCATGTCGGGAAGGGATGTGGTCAGCCGAGCATTGCCTTCGTTCTCGATGATGACGATGGAGCCGGTTTCCGCGATTGCGAAGTTCACACCGCTAATGCCAACTTTTGCTCTCGCAAAGACGTCACGCAGATGTTCTCTTGCCGCTGCTGTCAAGCGTTCTTCGTCGTCCGTGGGTTCTATTCCCAGTTGCTGTTCGAAAAGTTCAGAAACTTGCCGCTTTGTCTTATGAATGGCTGGCGCAATGATGTGCGACGGTGGTTCGTCGGCCAGTTGGATGATCCATTCGCCGAGGTCGGTTTCGACGGGTTCGATCCCGTGCGTTTCGAGTTCAGCATTCAAATGGATTTCTTCAGTGGTCATGCTCTTGCTCTTGACCACTCCTACGTTGCCCAACGGTTTTATTAGATCTGTTATGATTCCGCGTGCTTCTTCTGCGGTCGAAGCCCAGTGCATGTGTGCGCCAGCGGCTTCCGCTTTTACGGCAAACGCTTGCAGGTACTCGTCAAGACGCGAGAGTGTATGCTCTTTGACCGCATGTGCATGGTCTCGCAGGGTCTCCCACTCGGGGACGTCGTTTACGGCATCGCGACGCCGTTGCGAAAATGTCGCGGAGACGGTGGATAACGCCCGTCGGAGGGTTGTGTCTCCGAGTGCTTCTTGCACGTTCTGCGGAAATGTCTCAGAGGTTGGGTGCTTCATGGTGTCACGTTGAGACTGACAAGAGTTCGGCCAGATGCATTGTTCGCACCGGGAGCTTGCGATGTCGCGCTCTGGTTTCCAGTTGCATCAGACACCCAACGTCGCCCGACACTACGACATCCACGCCTACTGAATCAATGATGTCGAGTTTGACATCCGCCATCGAAGTCGAGATATCAGGATAGTTAATCGCGAACACGCCGCCGAATCCGCAACACGTGTCACATTTGTCCGTCTCCACAAACTCGGCACCGGCAATTTTGCGAATGAGTTTCCGAGGTTGCTCGTGAATACCCAGGTCGCGTAAACCGTGACAGGCGTCATGCCACGTCAATCGGCCGTCAAACCGGGCGCCCACATCATGTATCTCCAAGACATCCACCAGGAACGCAGACAGCTCTCGAGTTTTTTTGACGATGGTTTTTGCACGGCGCAACCAACCTGGATCGTCTGCGAACAGTTTTTCGTAGTGATGAAACATTGCGCCACATGACCCAGATGGAATAACAATCCAATCGGATCGATCCGCTTCCAGGACTTCAATTGTATGTTGTGCCACCGCGCGCGCGTCATCCCAATGCCCACTGGTAAATCCGGGTTGTCCGCAACATGTTTGTTTGGGATTGAATTGGATGTCACAACCGAGGCGACGAAGTAGTTGCACTGTGGCAACGCCCACCGACGGTCGGATCTGGTCCACAAGACATGTGACAAATAGCGATACACGGGGTGCGTAATTCGACGGGCCCATGCATCAGAATGAACGCCGCGGTTAGATAGCGGAAGGGTTTAGCGTAAGTCGCGGCTACTGTCGGGGTGTGACCTATCCGGTCGGCCACCGCCACGACGGCCGCGAAACGGATTGACACCATTGGGTGGGAACGGCGGTAGGATCTCGTCCAACCTCACCCGCTGTTCGGCCGTCAAAACCGAATTAACCTCGATCCGGACAGAGTCGCGGAAGGCCTTGATTCGTGGAAGGAATTCGCGCATTGCGGCGCGGGTACGGGGTTCCCATGCCTGAAATATCGAATCGATATCTTCACGTTGTTCCTGTGTCAATTGGAGTTCTTCGAACTGACGTGGCAATCCGCCACGGTGACCAGGGCCGAAGCGGTCCCTCGGCGGGCGTCGTCCTTCCGCCGCCTCGGGCTGGGTCGTCTTGCTTTGCTGCGCACGCTCGATCACGACTCCACCGGCCACCCCGATGAGAGTTGCCCCGAGGATGACAAGCAAGCCCTGTGCTTTGAGGTTGCCTCCACTCATTGGCTGCTAAACTCCGCGTAGATGTCAGCGGCCGACGGCTCGGACTCGCCTCGCATCCAGGCCGCAAACTCCGTAGAAATTCCGATCGCCTCGGCGATCCCTGACGTAGGTTCGTTTGCCGCGATACGTGTCGCTACCCCGTTCGATGAGACGAGGAGGAACACGGCAGCGGCGGCGGCCGCCGCCAGCACCGGCATCCGCCAACGTGCCAATTGACCAATGACGTTATTTGCTGCACGTCTGGCGGCGAGTTCGTCCGCCGCGCCACGCATGACGCCGTCCACAAGCGAGTCAAAGCGCGCAGGATGGCGTGTTGGGTCCAATGCGGAGAAGTCGACGGGTCCATCGGTCTGGTCATTCATGGAGATATACCTTGACGATGTCAGCTCCGAGAATTTTCTGCAACCGCTTGCGTGCGACGAAGAGGTGTTGACGGGAACTTTCAATCGACACGCCGAGCGATTTGGCGATATCGTCGTGCTTGCACCCCTCCATATCGTACAAGAGTACCACTTGGCGCTGCATCTCGGTTAGCTCACTCAACGCTGTTTCCAATTTTCCTCTCAGCTCTGATCTGACAGCGTCTTTGCCGGGATCAGAACGCCCTGCAACCGCAACCTCCTCAATTGCTGTGCCCGCCCTGACCTGTTGGTACTCCCGAAAGTTGTGGGCGCGGTTGCGGACAATCTTGAGTAACCAGGACTTGAATCGATCCGGCGAATGACAGTCTTCCAGCCGTTGCAACGCCCGGACGAACGCATCCTGACACACGTCCTCGGCGTCCATCGTGTTGCCCACGAGCGCAAGGGCCGTTGTATGGGCGGCTCGATAGTACCGGCGCACCAGTGCCTCGAAAGCAGTCGAGTTGCCTCGTTTGGCCTGTTCAACGAAAGATGCGTCGCTCGTGCTAGCCCCGGCTTGCTCCACAGGATATCCCACAGACAGGTCAAGGTCAAAAGATGTTAGGTCGGCCACAGCAGCCGATTTGGTTCACACATTTCAAGTCTTACCAGCAACCTAACGTTTTGGTCCATGCACGTGTCAGTCGGCATGGACGGTGGTGTTCGCGACCCACGGGATTGCGGACTTGGTCAACGTGGAGGTTTCTGATTCCATGACATCGAGAACTATTTGGCGAGCCTTGATTCTGGGGGCTCTTGTGTCTGCCAGTCGTGATCCGTTGGTGGCGCAAGTGCCGAGTCGTACCATCCAAGGTGTTGTCCGTGACTCCGCCAGCGGCGAGACGTTGCCGTTTGCTACCGTCACGGTTGCCGCGCTGGGTGTGCGGGTAGCGTCCAATCGCGACGGGTTTTTTAGTATCGTCGGTGTTCCGACCACCGGTGTCACGCTTCGTGTCACGGCAATTGGATACCATGCTGTAGACTTCGTCGTCTCTGCCGGTCAAGCCACGGGTGGTCTTGTTGCCGTAAACCTCGTCGCGATTCCGTTTGAGTTGGAAGAAATCGAGGTTGTCGCTGACGGCTATCGGATGGTGAAAACAAGTGAGGGTGTGAGCAAGATCGTTGCATCTCCCCGTGACCTGGCCAACCTGCCATCCATTGGAGAGGTGGATATCTTCCGCTCGCTGCAACTGCTACCCGGAATCAGCGGGACGAACGAAAGTTCCTCCGGGTTGTACGTGCGTGGCGGCACCCCGGACCAGAATCTCGTGCTCCTCGATGGTATGACCGTGTATCATGTCGATCACTTTTTTGGATTCTTCTCCGCCTTCAATGCGGATGCCATCAAAGATGTTCAAGTGTACAAAGGTGCCTTTCCGGCTCAGTACGGTGGTCGGATCTCCAGCGTAGTCGATATGACCGGGAAATCTGGCGACCCGAACAATGCCCACCTGAGTATCGGTGTCAACCTGTTGAGTTCGCAGCTCTCGTTGCAGGTGCCCTTGTTTGGGAAAGGCTCGTTTGTGTTTACGGCCCGGAGGTCATACACGGACGTACTGCAGACCGGTCTGTTTAATAGCATCTTCGACATGTTCAACACCCAAGATTCCGGGCTAACACAAGGTGGCCCTGCCGGACTCGGTGGCCGTCGGCTCGGCGGACGATTCGGGGGGCAGTTTGCCAATGCAGACTTCACTACGTTCGAGCCGGATTTTTATTTTTATGATCTAAACGCTAAGCTGACCTACAATCCTTCTGTGCGAGATGTGATGTCTGTGAGTTTGTACAACGGGCAGGACTACCTTGACAACTCCCGGTTGCAGACGCAAACCCTCGTGTCTCAGGGTACACAGCCGACACGTGCCATCAGCAATGACGTGACGGATCTCACCGACTGGGGGAACAAGGGAATTAGTGGAAAATGGGCCAGGCAATGGCACCCACAGTTCTACTCGAACGCGTTGGTTGCGTACTCGGAATACTTCAGTGACTACACCCGCAGCACGAACTTTGAGACGCGAAATGCTGACACCGATTCTCTCTTGATCAGCCGGACCAATGGAACAACCGAAGACAACCTTGTCCAAGATTTTAGCATGCGTTTGGATAACGAGTTGCAAATAGGGAACTCACACCAAATAGGATTTGGTGGCTGGGCCACCCGGTCAGAAGTGCGATATCAGTTCTTGCGGAACGACTCAATTTCGGTGCTGGATGAGAATCAACAGGCGTGGCGGACCGCTCTGTATCTCCAGGACACGTGGAATGTCCGTCCCAACTTGTCGTTGACGGTGGGCGGCCGGTTCGCGTTCTACGACGGGACCGGCGATGCCTACCTCGAACCTCGCGCTTCCCTGAGTGTCGGATTGACCAGCGCGATTCGCATCAAGGCTGCGTTCGGCGAGTATCATCAATTCGTAAGCCGTGTCGTCAACGAAAATATCACGCAGGGGTCTCGTGATTTCTGGTTGCTTGCTGACAATGATTTGGTCGGCGTGACGGGTTCTACGCACTATGTCGTCGGTGGCTTGTATGAGACTGACGATGTCCTCTTCGATGTTGAATTGTATCGCAAAACTCTCGATGGTTTGTCAGAGTTTTCATTGCGTTTCCGGCGAGCGGGAGAGCTGGATATATCGAATCTGTTTTTTGATGGGTCCGGTGTCGCGAAAGGTGCTGAATTTCTTCTTCAGAAAAAATTTGGCAACTTCACTGGCTGGGCAAGCTATACGCTGTCGAAGGTCGAGCACACATTCGATGAATTAAATGATGGGAATCCCTTCCCCGCTCTTCATGACCAAACACATGGTACACGGCTCCGGAGTCAGAGTATTCCTTGACGTTGTTGGACGGAACGCAGCAAAGTTACATCCACGTTGGTGAAAAGAACGGTTTACGACTCCCGGCGTACCATCGACTCGATCTGTCCAGCCACTATCGATTCCGCCTCGGCACGTGGACGGGTGATATAGGGCTATCCATCTTTAATGCCTACAATCGTCGTAACGTTTGGTATCGAGAGTTCGAATTGTCAGAGTCTCCTCCTCTGATCACCGACGTCCAGTTCCTCGGCTTCACACCTAACTTGTCCGTTCGGTTCGAGTTTTGATAATGAATATAAAAAACATATCGTTGTCCATGCTGATTACCGCCGTCGTAAGTATGGCTTGTTCCGATACGCCAACGGCAGAGGGCGGCGTAGATCTCGTTGTGGTTGAAGCGTTCCTGTTTGCGGGAGAAACGGTAGACGATGTTCGGCTTACCGAAGCGGTTCCACTCGGGACTGATTCCGCGGAAATTCCGACTATCAATGACGCGCAAGTCGTCCTGATCAAGGACGGTGTAAGCTATTCGTTGCTGCCCACGGGCGAAGGGGGGTACTACGGATACAACGGCGCTGACTTGACGGTCGAGACTGGTGACCTGTTCCGGATCGAAGTGTCGTACTTCGGTAAGGTCGCCGTGGGCGAAACGGTCGTGCCGGAACCGCCGGTCAACGTTGCAATTGATGGTGATACGTTATTTGCACCGGTTTTTGGCACGGGTCAGGGCGGTTTCGATCCGCAAAATTCACAACTCGCGGTCACGTGGGCCAACCCGGACGAACGGCTCCACTTTGTCGTGCTTGACGGTCTTGACGACGACACCGAAGGGATCTTGCCTGATCAGTTGGTCAGGAGGCTGGGCCGGTTTCGCTTTACGTCGGAACCCACTATCGACGATTTCTATGTTGTTCGGCTACTTGCGCTCCGAGACCTCGGACGGCATGAAGCGCGCATCCACCGTGTGAACCAAGAATACGCGGATCTTTATGAGAACCGGACGCAAGATTCTCGCGATTTGAATGAACCTCCTTCGAATATTTCGGACGGCTTGGGGGTGTTCAGTGCATTCGCCAGTGAAAGCGTGCTTTTTCGAGTCGAGCGGTCACCTCAGGAATCGGCGAAATGACCGCGCCTCTCTAAGCGAAAGGAACAACAATGCGCACGACTATGTTTTTGACAGCTTTTTACGGCGCCGCAACTTTAGGGTTGCCGCTCGACGTGTTGGCCGCTCAGCAGGACCCCATTTTGGGCACGTGGTCACTCAACGTGGAAAAGAGCGATGATCCGCAGGAAGTGATGAGAGACATGAGGGGTGGACGGGGCCGCCAGGGTGACGGTGTTGGGTCGGGTGGTAGGACCGGCGGCAGACGAGGCGGTGTTGGTGGAGGTGGTCGCGGTGCTCGTGCGGGCCGTGGCGGCGCCGATGCTGGAGGTCAGGGCGGCCTCGGTGGTGGGCCCATGGCGCTCATCATGCGACCAGTCGATCGCCTCGCCATTGAAATGGTAGAGTCAAGCCTCAACATCCTTGCCGGCAATCGACCCGCGTTGATCCTGCGTACGGATAGCGATGAGTGGACCGAAGCCATGATGGGGCTGGGCGAAGTCGATTTCACGGTGCAGCGCAAAGACGGAGAACTGCAGGTCCAGCGGAAGTTTAGGGAAACGGGCATGACGCTCAAGGAGACCTACAGGTTTAACGAGGACGAGAATCAGCTGGAAGTCACCGCTCGCCTTACAGGTGGTCGATTGCCGCGGCGTCTACAGGTCAAACGGATTTACGACCGCGTAGACTGACGTTCCAGTAAATAGACCCACTGTCGGTACCGCTTGCCCTCGGCTCCTTCCTGACGGATCTTTCCGACGGGAATCATCCGATTGGAGCAAGCTGTGTTCAAAGTAGAAGATCGTGCTATCAAACTCACGTTGTCATTAGTGGTGGCTGTTGCGATTCCGTTGGTTGGTCAGCAAGACGTGCCCGACGTGCAGATCGAAACAACTTATGTCGCTGGCAGTATCTATATGCTCGTCGGTCAAGGTGGGAATATTGGCCTCTCGATTGGTGACGATGGTCCGTTCTTAATCGACGATCAATTCGCGCCCTTAACCGAAAAGATCAAGGTGGCCATCGCCGCCCTCACCGATGGGGATGTGAAGTTTGTCCTAAATACGCACTGGCACGGCGACCACACAGGTGGCAATGAAAACCTCGGCGAAGCCGGTACGATAATCGTGGCTCACGAAAATGTCCGTGAACGCATGAGCACCGACCAGTTCTTGGAATTGTTCAACCAAGCGGTACCTCCATCGCCGGACGCTGCGCTACCGAGCATTACCTTTACCGACGGTGCGACGTTTCATTGGAATGGCGAAACGATTCGTGCGCGTCATATCGAACACGCCCATACCGATGGTGACGCCGTCATTTTTTTCGAACGCGCAAATGTGTTCCACATGGGGGATACGTTCTTTAACGGGATGTATCCGTTCATCGATGTTTCGAGCGGTGGTTCCATTCATGGAATGATTGCGTCGGCTGAACGCGTGATGTCGATGGCCACCTCTAGTTCGCGTATCATTCCCGGGCACGGCCCGCTAGCGGGCATTGAGGAGCTTCGTGTCTATAGAGACATGCTGGTCACGGCGAGGGATCGGATTCAAACACTGATGAACGACGGGCTCACCGAAGAGGAGATTATTCGTCGGGCGCCGATGGCGGACTTTGACGATCTGTGGGGCCAAGGTTTCATCAACCCGGAGCAATTTGTTCGTTTAACGTATCTGGGTATGGACAGGTTTTCGAGGTAGTCTACGGTGTAACGGGGTTTACACTGCATCCGCCATTCACGGTCTGAACCCGGTATCCCAAGGCCGGTACTCGTTTGCAAACTTCACGCGGTCCTTCAATACCGGATGTGTTGCCCGCCACGTCCGGTATATGAATCCCGGATCGGGGTTGCTCAGATTCTCCCGCTGGAGTGCCAACCAGGTAGTTGCTGCCGCGTGGTTATCTCGTGTGATGTCCAACCCAAACCGATCCGCTTCCTTTTCGAGATATCTGCTGTAAGCCAAACTCAGCGGCGACGCACCGGCGGACACTACGCTGACCATCAGAACGAGCAGCGGAATCGATGCGTAGTCACTCAACTGTTCAAATCCAAATCGATCTCGGAATTTTGTGATGAGTGACCCGGCTGTTCTTTGTACGACAAAGAGCGAGAACAATACGAGTAGTCCCGTAACGAGGGCTATCTTCCACATATGATGCATGGCGTAGTGGCCCATCTCATGTCCCATCACAAACAACACTTGCTCTCGACTAAGTTTCTCCAATAAAGTGTCCCACAACACAACACGCTTTGTGTTGAGCAAGCCGGTCACATAGGCGTTTACGACTTCGGTATCTTGGCTCTTGTTGACCTCATATATGCGGCTCCCATCGATACCGGCCCGATCTGCGAGTTGGATGATTTCACGTTCCAACGCTTGATCTTGCATTGGGCCAAAGTCGTTATACAACGGAGCGATCCAAACGGGGAAAACGATACGTAGGCCCAAGACGGTGATGACTGTGCCCACGGACGTATAAAGCCACCAGCGTTTTGGCGATGCTTGCAAAAAGAAATAGACAACGGGTGCAATCAACATGATGACGGCCGTGGCTAGACCGAATGTCATCAGCGTTTCGGAAAACCACCGGCCGAACGATTGATTGGAAAGACCAAACTCGTGATGACGGTAGAAAAACTGGTACCACTCCAAGGGGAATAATGCGAGCGCTGTTATGGTAGTGTACAAACCGGCGAAAACCGCCGCGCCGAACTCGAAACGCACACCCAATTCACGTTGTCTTCTTGTTCCAAGGGAGAATCCCCTGGTCACCCGGTGCGATATACGGCGCAACGTCGCTGAAAAACCTGTCATCAATATGATAG
>JAZDDC010000047.1:0-8385 GCA_036679565.1 Gemmatimonadota bacterium | reverse complement strand
ATGATCGCCGCCCGCGCAGCCAATTCAGCATGAGTTTCTTCGGGAACGTCACGGATGGTGAGCGATTTGGACATAATGCATTATAATGCTATTAGCAGCATAATGCAATTCACTGTCCGTACCTAAACCGGTTCCCCGGATTAACGGTAAGGGACCGCCATGATCGCCCATCGGCGGACGTTGCCACCTCAAACAAGTAGGAATCAAGAAGTGAACTTCCTAATTGTCGTTGAACCAACCGCGACCGGGATTCTGCTGTCTCTCCAGGCCTCTCCGGTTGCGCTGCAACGGACGGAGGTCGAAACGACGCTGCGCGATGCGGCGGCCAGTTCAGGTCTCAGGACGTTTACCGCGACCTTGCGGCTATGCTTGATGTCGTGCGCAAAATAGGCGACTGCCTATGCCGCCAGCGCCGAGTTCGTGCTCGATGGTGCAACGATCCGCGAGTGCGATGGTGTGCCCGTCCAGTTCCAGTCATCTCGATCCGCGTCTTAATGATCGAACATGTATCCAATTGATTGTCGTCTGTAAACAAGCGGCACCCATACTTGGAACTAGCGGTGGCGGCGTTGCGAGCGCCGCCCATAACACACGTTGTGACGGGTCGCCGGTATGGCGAAATTGGTAGACGCTGGTACCTCGCAAGTACCAGAGCATGAGCTCGTCCCGGTTCGAATCCGGGTACCGGCACCCACCGCAAAACCTTGCCCTTGGAGACCCCAACGCGTACCATAAAGTACTTGCGAGGTGCCAACCAATTTCAGTCATGCCACAAAGCCGGAGCACGTGTGTTCCGGCTTTCGGTTTTCGATCGACCAATCAATTGCCGGTCGAACTTCAGCGGTTCGATCGATAGCGTAGCAGTCCGCATGGGCGGCAACGACGCGGGCGCGTGGGTCATAACCCGGCTGCAGCTCGCTTTCTCACCACGTCAGCCCGACACTCCGCCAAAACGCACCAACTCGCGGGTCTGTCGTCACTTCCGAAGAAACATCGCAATATCCGTGACCCGGCCTCATGCAGCGATACGCTCATGATCGTACTGGTCGGACCAAATCTGCACTTCGTCCGCGGTGTTCATTGACGTCATACATTCGTAGCCGAGCTACTTCGGCGTGGATTACGCCGGCTTGCAGATTCCCTGCTGGTGGAAACAAAGCCAGGTTCTTCGCTCGATTCGATCATAGGCTCACTCGGTGACGCGGAGGACTTACCCACCGACCTATCTGCCCGGCACGATGAGTACCTCTACGGGTCGCGCACTGATTGACACCAGCGCGTTGCTCGCGCTGGCCAACCCCCGAGATCAATACCACACACAGTCGGTCGCCACCGCCCGTCGCTTTACGGCGGAAGGAGGGCGTTGGGTTGGGACCACTTTGGTGCTCGCTGAATTACACGGCCACCTGCTCTACCGCCGTGGATCCGTCGTCGCACGAACGGTTCTCGGCGGTCTCATGGGTGATGGTGCATTCGAATGGTTGGATGCAACAACAGAGTTAGTTCAAGAAGCGCATTCCGCATGGCTCACGGTCTTCGGCGATCAGAAATTCTCGCTGACGGACGCGGTCAGTTTTACGGTGATGAAACGCGAGAAGTTAAATCTCGCGTTTGCGTATGACTCCGATTTCGCGACAGCGGGGTTTGCGCTGATCGGCTGAAACAGCCTTCGGTGTAGAAACCCGCGCACTTGGCTACCCATCTCGTTTTTTTGGATACCATCACCATCGAACTCGCCCAGCATATTGGTGCATCCCGGGCGCGACAGTTGGCGACGTGTAACTAAGTGTGTAATTATCTACACATGGCGACAAACCTTGAGATTGACCCAGATCTGATCGAACGCGCCCTCGAACTCCGTGGAGAAAGGACCAAAAAGGCTGCCGTGACCAAAGCATTGGAAGAGTTCATCGCACGACACGAGCGACGGGCGCTGCTCGGTCTGTTCGGGAAACTCGATTGCGATCCGGATTACGACTACAAAGCAGAACGTTCCCACAAATGAACATACGAGCGTCTGGTCGTTGGCGTTACGACGAGACACACCATCACACTCGCCCGAAGTTACGTACCTGACCTTTGCCGTTTGGAACGCGCCAGGAGAGACTCGGTGACCAGGCGCAACTATTTCAGTCTTATGGGCCCTTGCCGCAAAGAATTGCTTATGACGCCGGGCCGAGCGTATGTTAACGTTGGGACATACCAGTAACTGCTTAGCTGTCTCGCGAATTCTACGACCGGTTCGGCGACAAAGTCGTCGACGAATTGGTGGGGCTGCTGAACAGCATGGATACAACATTCCGGGCCGATTTGCGGGAATTGAACGAGCAGAACTTCTTGCGGTTTGAGGCCACATTGGATCAGCGGATTGCCGAACTTCGGACCGAACTCGGCAGCCTCAAGGCCGAGCTGATCAAATGGATGTTCTTGTTCTGGCTCGGGACCGTCGCCACCATGCTTGGCTTCGGGAGATTCCTCTTAATCGGTTAGACGCACCCATGCAGATCATCTGCGACCGCAAACGCTTCGGTTGGGGCTAACCACGTCAGCCACGTTCCCGCTCCACCGTTCGGCGTGTAAACCAATCCGTTGAGTTGCACCTCACTGGATTCGTCGTCCTGTTCGTTTTCCACCAGCAGAACTGAGCGGAACCAACGCAAAGGCGAGCCGTTTATCAACGGCCACGACAACAGGTCGTCTCGCCAATGACGAGCCGCGAAGAATGTATTGGCCGACTAGGGTATTCATTAATATGTGGCAACTTGAGAGCGCCGCCGGAAATTCCAGGTCAGTTCCGGTATTGAGCAAGGAGTGCGGCAAACCGGGGGTTGTCGCGGATCGGGTCCCAGAGCGGGTCCAGTCGTAGCGAGTGAACACTGACAAATACTGAGGGCCCGCCAAGCAGCCGCTCAATCTCATCCAGGGCTGCGTCGGTTTCTCCGGCCTGCGACAAGATTCGGGCGCGATCAAGCATAAGATGTGGCCCGCCGTATTTGTCCTCGCGGTAAACTACCGATTCCTCGAGCCATCGCGCCTCGCGGAGTGCCTCTTCGCGAAGGCCGAGTCCGGCCAGCGCGAGGCCGCGGGCGGCGTGTACGCGCGCATCATCCGGGTGTTCTGTGATAACAGAATCCAGAAGCACACGAGCCGAATCGAAGGCCGCACGCGACGCTGCACTGTCTCCGCGTAGCTGGTGCGCCCGCGCCGCGAACATCGATACGGGGACAAAGAAGTCCTGCGCTTCGAACGCTGTGGTCGATGTGCGCGCAAGGAGATTCAGTAGGCTGTCCGCCTGCCGCTCCCAGTAAAGAAGACGAGCACGGTGGTCGGTCCACGTCCCGCGCGGTCCCAGCTCGACGTTCGTCGGCAGGTGGCTCAGCACGGACCGCAGGGTGTCGAGCTGCCCTTGCCAAAAAACGTAGATCCATGCCTTGTGAACTGCGACGGCATGAAAGTCGGGGGCCAGACTCAATGCCCGGTCGAGCACGCGCACCGCATCAGGGTAGCGGCGCAGCGCGAGGAATGTATTCCCGCCAAGATCAGCGAGCATTTGCACGTCGCGCGGATTGAGCTGCGTCGCCTTCTCGAACGCCGCGACGACCTCGTCCCAATTTCCCAACCGGCGGTTCAGCGCACCAAGTAAGTACCAGAGCCAACCGTCGTTGGGTAAGCCATCCAACGCCAGACGAAACTCATCCAATGCCTTCGAGTAGTCACGGCGACCGAAATAATATGCAAGGCCCATAGCGGCGTGTGCCTGCGGCAGGTCCGGCTCCAGCCGGAGTGCTGCCTCGGCTTCCTCGCGCTGGCGCTCCGCTCGCGCCATTGAGGGATCGAACCTAAACCAGTATATAAACCCGTGCACTTGCGAGAGCGTCGCGCGTGCCAGCGCGAAACCCGAATCAAGGGTCAACGCCCGCTCATAGAGCCGTTGCGCGATTTCGAGGTCCTGGGGAAGAAGGCCCGGGCGAGTTTGGTACTCGCGGCCCTGGAGAAACAGTCGGTACGCTTCGGCGTTTTCGGTGGAAGCGGCCGCTAGTTCGAGTTGTTCTTCGCTGGAGAGCACCGCATTTACCGCGGCCACGATCTGCTGGGCAATGTCGCTCTGAACCGCAAACGCGTCGTCCAACGTGCCGTCGTACCGCTGTGCCCAGATGTGCGCGTCCGTTGTGGCGTCAATCAGCTGGATATTCACCCTGAGTCGCCCGCCCAACACTTGCACACTCCCCTCCACCACGCTCCCCACGCCCAGTTCATCCGCGATCTGCCTGAGTGGCGGCAGGTCGGGACCGGTGTACCCTGCGACCGAGGTACGGCTGATCACCTTGAGTGCCGCCACCTTGGAAAGTTGCGTCAACAGTTCGTCGTGTAACCCACCCGCGAAGTACGCTTGCGATTCGTCAGTGCTGAGGTTCTGGAGCGGAAGCACGGCGATCGCCGTGCGTTCGAAGACCGGCTCGGCAATGTCTGACGAGCCACCAGTGCGCTGTAGCATCACGAGCAGGCCACCCAACACGATCGCACCAGCGATGCCGAGCAACGCAAGTCTCGGCATCCGGCGTCGCAAACCCGTCACCGGTGCAACCGTTGCCGAAACCCGCGGCACGAGCGCGGCCCCGAACGCCGCAGCGTCCGCGTATCGATCGGCCGGGTTCTTTGCAAGTGCACCCTGTAGTGCCACTGCCAACCGTTCGGGGACGGCCTGTCGGATCTCCGTGACGAGGCGCGGCTCAATCGCGAGATGCTGGTGCACGATGCTCTGCGCGGTGGGCCCCGTAAACGGTGGCTGTCCGGCGAGCATCTCGTACAACACGCAACCAAGGGCGTAGACATCGGTCCGACCATCTGAATCTTTATCGGCCGCCGCTTGTTCCGGACTCATGTAGGCCGGCGTTCCCACCGCTATTCCGGTTTCGGTAAGTTGTTCGCCACCGGCGTCGGAAATCGCGCGGGCGATGCCAAAATCCGCAACGACCGCATGATTGCGCTCCAACAAGATGTTTTCCGGTTTGATGTCGCGATGAATGACGTTTTTCGCGTGGGCCGCCTCGAGCGCATCTGCTACCTCCCGCGTAATTCGGACGGCGTCTTCAATCGGTAGTTGCGTCTCCCGATTCAACCGATCCCGCAGCGATTCTCCCGTCATGTACGGCATGACGTAGTACAGCAGACCGTCGGCGTCACCCGAATCGAGCAGCGGCAAAATGTGTGGATGGTTGAGTTGCGCCGTTATTTTGATTTCGCGTAGGAAGCGTTCGGGGCCCAGCACTGCGGCAATTTCGGGCCGCATGACTTTGACGGCGACCTGACGGTCATGCTTCAGGTCCCGCGCAAGGTAGACGGTCGCCATGCCACCTTCGCCAAGTCGGCGTTCGATCCGGTAGCGATCGGCAAGTGCCGCCGAGAGTCGGTCAGTGATTTGTGCCATGACTGGCTAAGATACGGGTTAACCTATAGCTCGGTAACGACGTCCCCCAAAAATGTGGAGATCAAATAGTCGCACAACAGATCAATGGAGCGGATGCCGCCACCGCAGATCGGGAAACCGGGCGTAGTCGCGGTCCGCCGTCACGAACTCGCTACCGGATTCTATTGCGAGAGCCGCGAGGAACGTATCGGGCACCAAGTTCCCTCGGGCGGAGACTTCGTCGCAAAGACGCGTGAAGATATCCCAGTGCCGCACGCCCGGTTGGACCGCCACAGCGGACGGTTGGGACCGAAAAGCCTCGACGAACTCCAAGGCAGCGGGTACGGGCGTGGCTGGAGTAAATACGCGTGGATGAGTCACTATCCTTAGAAAACCCGACAGGATCAGGTCGGATACCGCATAAGCCTCGTCTGAGTTGATCAACTCCTCCAGCCACGTTGCATACGCTTCATGCCCGGGTGCATCGGTGCGGAATGCATAGACGAGCACGTTGACGTCAAGGAGTCGCATCGTGCTCGTCCATCAGATCTAACAATGAAGCGGTGTCATCGAGATCGACGCCGGGTTGCAGACCGTCACCACCGAATGTTGGCAAACAAACCGGTTCGCGGACCTGGCTCGGCGGGCGATGTGCCAGCACTTGCCTCACGGCATCCTCGATTAACCGTGTCAATGTCATACCCGAGCGAGCCGCATACAGTTTTGCGCGTCGCAGAAGTTCGTCGTCCATTCGAATCGTCGTGCGCATATGTCAAAACATATTCTATTGACATATATATGTCAATCAATGACACACGGAATATTCAGGCAGTGTGTTCACTGAACTTGGCGGATTCAGAACGATGAAATTCTCTCGAGAAAACCTCCGCCAAATGTCCGCGCGTCACCACGCACTCCAGGGCGCCTAGACAAGGTTGAAAAGACGGTAACCTCGTAGGGTCCACTCCGATCTAACCAAGAAACCTAGATCGGAGGGATCCCATGCGATGTCTATGCGTCGTGCTATTTGCCACACTTACGGTTTTTTCGCGGAGCACTCTCGCCCAAGAGAACGCCGACACGACTTACGTCATTTTGCCGACGAACCGCGAAATCGCCCTTGCTAGAAGTGCGGCACCGGCCAACGTTTCGGCTGACGCGAGCATTTGGGTTGTGACGGATGGTGAGTATCGAATCGCGCACCATGGGACCAACGCCAACCATTGTTTCGTTGCTCGAACCTGGCCCGAGAGCCTGGAACCAGTGTGCTACGACGCCGAAGGCGCGCGCACCATTTTGCGAATCGAAGTAAGACGTTTCGAACTACGGCGCACCGGTCTCAATCAAGACGAACTCGACGAAGCGATAGATCGTGAGATAGCCGCCGGGGTCTTACCGGTACCTGAGCGACCGGCGATGTCATACATGATGTCTTCCGCACAGGTACTCTTTAACGATCAGGGCCAACCGGCCGGAAACTGGCGGCCGCATCTGATGTTATACATGCCTCATGTTACGGATGAGGACATCGGTGTCACTGGGGCCCCCATGGAGTACTTGCAGGTCGCCAACCCAGGAGAACCAACAGCATATGTCATCATCGTGGTGCCGGATTTCGTGAACCCGACGTCCCGGTGACCGAATCAGATCAGCGATCTGACAACGAATTAATGCTTGGCGTTCGCGGCGGAGACTTGTACGCGTTAGGCATCTTGTTCCGACGGCATGCGGACCAGGTACGGTGTTTGGCACTCCGGATGACGAGAGATGTTAGCACCGCTGACGATATCGTACAGGAAACGTTCATGAGGACTTTACAGTACCGGCACACCTTCATGGGCGACGCACGTTTCACAACCTGGCTGTACCGGATTGCGCGCAACTGTGTATTGACACACCTGGATCGCGACCGCAGTAGATCGAGCGCCGAACAGGCCGCTGGCATCGAGGGCCGGGAGCACCTCAATGTGCACGAGGGGGCGGCGGACGACGCAAGGGCCCGACTGGAACTTGCAATGAGCCGGCTCCCCGCAGAGCAATATGAAGTGCTCGTGCTTTCGCGATATCATGGCCTTCGCTACCACGAGATCGCCGAGGTATGTGAATCCACTGTTTCGGCGATCAAAGTCCGAGTCCACCGCGCCATCAAAACTCTCCGGCGCGAATTCCAAGCATTGGAGCGTCTAGATGACCGTCTGCGAAGCAATAACCGATAAACTCATCGATGATCTGACGGGGAACCTAACGGACGCGGAGAAAGCCGAAGTCGATCGACACATCGTGACGTGCGAAACGTGCCGTCGCGAGTCGGAAACCCTGCGCCAGATGTGGACGATCATGGGGTCGGACGGTGATGGGGTCAATCGAACCGACGATGTCCGAACATCAGTTGGGTAACCAACCGCGCGCCGCTACTCGCGAGAAACCATCCCGCGTTCGGTGGTGGTGGTCCGGCATTGCAGCTTCGGTGGCGTTGGGCGTGTTTGTTGGTTACCAGGCGGGGCGTTCGACCCAGCACACACCTGCAATCATGGACGACGGATCAACACCGTATTTACTCTTGCTTCGCCAAGCGCAGACCACGCTTGGACCCACAGCACCTCCCGAGTCCGCGCTTGTGCGAGAATATGGGGAATGGGCAGCCGACTTGAGCACCAACGGCACGTTGCTCGCGGCAGAGGCTTTAGACGACGATGCCACCCGATTCGTGGGTCAAGACGGCGAGATTGATTCTGAAACCGGCCGGCAGGTAGCTCCCTACATCAGCGGATTTTTCCTGGTCAGCGCACCCGACATAGAGACTGCTGTTCGGACCGCGCGGTCGAGCCCGCATCTTGGCTACGGTGGTTGGGTAGAAGTTCATCCCTCGTCGCAACCACCACGCTGACTCAACCCGTTACTCCCACTCCTATCCATAATCATCAATCGACGGGACTCACCTCGGCCAACAGGTAGTTGACGAGTACGACGTAACTACT
>JAZDDC010000469.1:0-4346 GCA_036679565.1 Gemmatimonadota bacterium | reverse complement strand
GGCGAACGAATCCTCTCAGAACTCGACGCACTCGGTAGTGCCATCGCGTACTACCGAATCTTTGATCCCGAATCGGACGGCCCGCCAAATCTGAACTATTCGCGCGGCCTGAAGATAATGGCGCGGTTTGACGATCACGGGGTGGATAGGGTCGATATCATTGGCGAGGCAGACGGCGTGCATCTCGAACCTGTGAGGATACCACCGCAATGACCGCCTCCGGCGCAACAGACAAGTCGGGTTGGAACCCGGCCACCTCGTCCGAAGCATTGGCGGTGGCTTCCTATCTCGAGGCCGTGACAAATGGTCCCGTGACACTTGGACACCTCTCGGTTCAGTACCGCATCGACTATCTGCATGTCCACGAAGGGACGACGGGAGATCTGAGTCATCAGGGCGGTACACTGTCCATCGACGAGGCAAAACGACACCTCGTTGGCTCAGTCCTACCACGGCTTGTGACCGAGGGCATACTTCGTAGCCCGGTACCAACCGACGCCGATGATGCCGATGCAACAATTTCCCCGACGGCGGAAGCACTGGTATTTTTAGGCGCCGATGGCACACGGACCGGGTTGTTGAATCGAGCGCGCGAATTAGTGCATCTCGCCGAACCCGCCGCAAAACGACCGTTGATGGAAGACGGCAGTGTCCTACGGTGCCAAGGGCTCACCAAGACATACAAACGCAGAACGGTTGTCTCCAACGTCGATGTCGAACTGCGTCAAGGTGAAATTGTGGGACTGCTCGGACCAAACGGGGCGGGGAAAACAACAACGTTTTATATGATCGTCGGTCTCGTCAAACCCGACGAAGGCAACATCCATATTGATGATGACAACATCCGTCGTCTGCCAATGTATAAACGGGCCCGTCGGGGTATTGGATACCTTGCACAGGAGCCCTCGATCTTCCGCAAGTTGACGGTTGAACAAAACGTGATGGCCATTCTCGAGACGCTCGGCATAAACGGACGGGAGCGTCGTCAACGTCTTGAAGGCCTGCTCGACGAACTATCCATCAAACATCTACGAAAGACACCGGCCTACCAACTTTCTGGTGGCGAGCGGCGTCGCTTGGAAATTACACGCGCATTGGTGACACAGCCAAAGTTCATGTTACTCGATGAGCCTTTTGCCGGTGTCGATCCCATTGCCGTACACGACATTCAAACCATCGTCACCAGCCTCCGGCGTCGCGGCATTGGTGTGTTAATTACGGATCACAACGTTGAGCAAACGCTCGATATCGTTGATAGGGCGTACATTATGTTTGAGGGTAAGGTGCAGGTGGCAGGGACGGTTGAAGAACTGGTCATGGATGACCGCGTCGCCGAACTGTATCTCGGACCTACATTGACTGCTCGGTTACGCGAACGCTTGGGAGCTGCAGCATGAAGCCAGGTTTACATCAAAGCGTATCCATGAAGCAAGAGATGCGCATGAATCCTCGCCTGTACCAGGCGATGGACCTCTTGTACATGCCGTTAATGGATTTACAACAACATCTCAAGACCGAATTACTTTCCAACCCCTTTCTCGAGATGATCGAGGACGAGGAAGAACAACAGGCCACAGATACCACACAAGACAATCAGGAAAAGGAGCGAGAAAAGGCGGAGAAAGAAAACGAAATCGACTGGGAAGACGTCCTCATGGATGGTTTCCAGGTGGGAGGCTCACGGCAAGAGTACGAAGAACGCGAAGTCTTTGAGCGTGAGTCAGTGGCGACCAGAGACCTCACCGATCATCTCCGCGACCAACTTGTCTTACTCGAACTCACATCTCGCCAACAGTTTCTCGCAGAAGAATTCCTCGGCAATATAGGTGACGACGGTTATCTGCAGGCGCCGCTTGACATCATTGTCGATAGCGCAAACCGGGTCTTGTCATCATTCCGCAACGGCGGTTCTAGCCCGGAACCACACGACGATGGCGGCGAAGAAGACTTCGAAGAGCCCGGACGGCAATCGGGGCCAAGTCTTAAGATGGAGGAGGGCGAGGTCGTTGCCATCGATGCGACACCGGAAGGTCTCCAGACCGTCACATCAGAAGCAGCCATGGCCACCGGACCCCCGCCGGATATCGACGATGAACCGGACATCGACAAAGTTCCGTACTTTACGATGGAAGAGGCCGACGGACTCCTTGTCATTCTCCAAGAACTGGATCCCCCCGGCATCTTTGCGCGGAACTTGCGCGAGTGCCTTTTGCTCCAACTCAAGGACGAAGAGCTCACCGATACACTGACGTACCAATTGGTCGATGATGCGTTCGATGACCTGATTGCACACCGATGGAGTGACCTGGCAAAACGGTATGGGCTCGAACCAAAAGGCGTTCAAGACGCCGCCGATATGTTAGCCAAGTTCGATCCAAAACCGGGATTGCAATACCAACGAAACGACAACATCTACATCACGCCGGACCTCGTGGTGGAGCAAATCGAGGGGGAGTACCGTGTGTTTCTCAACGACACCGGTATGCCACGACTTCGTATCAGCAAGGTCTATCAGGAACTGGCCGGTGACAAGAAAAAATTTCAAGGCGAGAATCGAGAGTTCGTCACCAACAAGCTGAACAGTGCCACGTGGCTCATTCAGGCCATCGAACAACGTCGGCAGACCATGCTCAAGGTCATGAACTTCATAGACGTTATCTCGATGCATGAATCCACTGTCAGTCGTGTGACAAATCAAAAGTATGTGCAGACGCCACGTGGCGTCTTGCCGCTGAAATTCTTTTTCTCCAGCAGCCTAGGAACGTCCACGGGTGAAGATGCCAGTGCGCGAGCGGTGAAAGCGCAGATTCGAAAGCTTGTATCAGACGAGGACTCGACAAAACCGCTCACCGATTCCGATCTCGTAAACGCGTTGCAAGTGCGGGGGGTAAAGATTGCCCGGCGCACCGTAGCAAAGTATCGTGATCAGCTCGGCATTCTTCCCGCTCGGATGCGCAAGCGAGTATGACGTTAGCGCCGTCTGGTGATGGCGCCGATGTCAGCGTTCTCGTCCCCGCCAAGGACGAAGCAGAAAACCTACCGGAATTTGTCCGGCTTTTCGCCGAGGCTCTTGCGCCGGCACCTTTCTCGGCCGAACTCGTCGTCATCAACGATGGCAGCACGGATAGTACCGCACGTGTCCTGGACGATCTGTCACGTAAACATTCGTTCTTGCGAATCGTTGCCCATCGCAAACAACAGGGCATTGCACAGGCACTTCGATCCGGTGGGGAAGCCGCCTCGGGGGACATCTTCGTTTTCTATCCGGCAGACCTTCAATTCTTACCCGATGAGATCCCCCGTCTGGTCGAACCCATCAGGCAGGGTGCAGCGGACGTGGTCACCGGTACCAAACAGGGCAAGTACGAAAAGGCACTCGTATCAGGTATCTACAATCGATTGTGTCGTTGGCTGTTTGGTGTGCGTGTCCGTGATCTCAACTCCGTCAAGGCGTATCGACGGGAGGTGATGGACACCGTCCCCAATCGCCCCGATTGGCACCGCTTCATGGTGGTCGTTGCCGCAGTCGATGGCTACCGAATCGCAGAGCGCCCGGTCACGCTACACCCTCGCCGAGCCGGTCATTCCAAGTTCGGCATAGGACGGATTCCGGTTGGCCTGACCGACCTCTTGTCCGTATGGTTCCAGCTCCGGTTTGCCCGCAAACCTATGTTATTTTTTGGTGTTTCGGGCGGAGCATTGTTCGCACTGGGTCTGACTGTCGGACTCGTGGCACTAGTGCAGCGATTGGGATTCGGTTACGGTTTCAGACCAATGCTGGACCTGGTGATGGTGCTGGTGATTTCGGGTATTGCCCTCTTCGGATTTGGATTTATCGGAGAGATGGTTGCTGAAATGCGAGAGGAAATTCGCGTCTTGCACCGTGCCGTTCGCGCGTTGGAGACATCTCGCAACCGGGCTGACGACTAACTCACACCTTTCCTATGCAAATTGTCTGTGTCGCTCACTCATACCCGCGCACGGACCAAGAATTCGCGGGCGTGTTCGTTCACCGCCTGAACTTGGCGTTGCGCGAGCGTAAGCATTCGGTCAAAGTCATCGTCCCCGCCGACCGTGGGGATGGACGACGCGATCGACGGCAGGGCATTGGCATATCCCGTGTGCGTTACGCGCCAGCCCGGTTCGAAACACTCGCCTATTCCGGTACGATGGCGCAGGATGCACGCGGTATCGTGGGAATGATTGCGGCATCCAGTTTAATCACCGCGCAGGCAGGTGAGATCAGACACCTCAATCGTGTAGCACCCGTCGATCTGGTGCATGCACATTGGTGGGTACCGGGTGGCGTTTCCGCATGGCTGGCCAGTAAGTTGGGCCGCATCAAG
>JAZDDC010000468.1:0-9235 GCA_036679565.1 Gemmatimonadota bacterium | reverse complement strand
GTTGTTCGTTGTGCGTTGAACGTTGATGCTGAACGTTGAGTGTTGAACGTCTAGCGTTGAGAGTCAGAATCGAAACGGTGTTCGTGCGGAACATACGGACACCGCAGGCCATCGAAGACGCGCGTGTTGCGACGGTACGGCAAGACCAGGTTTTGGATTCCATCCGCACGCAATTCACGATTGATTCGGTTCGTTCGGCGTCCGCGCTTCTCGTGGCCCGGAATTCCGCCGCAGCGGCCGAAGCGGAAGGGCTGGCGTATCGGTCCAACAACGCATTGTTGAATCTCCGGATCGCCGAGGAGATGGCAAAACGAGTTGATCGACATGATGTCGACCAAAATGCTGGAAGATGACGCCTTGAGTCGCGAGATCCTGAAACTCAAGGCTGGCCAGACGCGGACTTCCCAATAACGTCTAACGCATCTGATACCGACGTGATTTTAATGCGCGGTCTTCCGGCCGCGGCCCCGCGCTCGCGTTCGAATCGGTCGATTTTTTGCCAGTCCCCATATGACACATAATTCGGTTGGCGGCTGGCAACCATCAACCGAGCCGATTCCGCGGTAGAATGTTTGGGGCTTAGTAACGATCCCGCCTTTGCGTCGGCTAACATTGTCTCCACTGTTTCCAACGCGTCTGGTTTGTTCGTTCCGATGACCCCCGTGGGACCCCGTTTGATCCAGCCACTGACGTACAGTCCTGTCATGCGATGTCCCGCGGAATCGCGCACGCGGCCTTTGTCATTTGGGACGACGCCCATGCGGTCGTCGAACGGCAGGTTGGCGACAGGGAGGCCATGATATCCCACGGAACGAAAGACCAAGTCCACCGGCAGGTCCTCGACGTAGTCGGTTGCGCGTGGTCGCAACGTTCCGTTCTCCGTTCGATACAACTCGTTCTTGACCAATTTCATATTGGCCACACCGCCGTTTCCGTCAGGCGTGATCTCGGCGGGGGAAACAAGGAAGCGTATGGTCAGTGTTTTTGCCTTTGTGCTGTCGGCTGCCGCGCCTATGAAACTCTGGATGATTTCGAGTTTCTTCTTTGTCCCTCTGTCGTCTGACGCGTCTAATGCTTCCTGGCTGAGCGTGTCCAGGGTTCCTTCTTCTTTCAACACCCGAATGTTTGCACCGGGCATTTGACCGAGTTCTCGCACCTCCGGATTGGTAAATGCTGCTTGGGTTGGGCCGCGGCGTCCCAACATATACACTTCTTTCACACCGCTTTTGCTGAGTGCGTCTAGGGCGTAGTCCGCAATATCGGTCTTGGCCAGTTCCTCCGGTGTCCGACACAGGATGCGCGCCACATCCACCGCAACGTTTCCCACGCCAACAACCGCCACACGTTCCGCCGAGAGATCGAATTCATAGTGTACATAGTCCGGGTGGCCATTGTACCACGCTACGAATTCAGTCGCGGGATGACTTCGGGCGAGATCTTCACCGGGGATGCCCATTCGTCGATCCGAGGACGCGCCGGACGCGTAACACACCATGTGATAACACTGCTTGAGGTCGTCCAGCGTTACGTCTTTGCCAATATCGACATTCCCATAAAATCTGAATTCGGATCTGGATGCCGCTTTTTTCTCGAATGTCTTTGTGACGTTTTTTATCTTTTCGTGATCAGGGGCAACCCCAAAACGCACCAAACCAAATGGCGTAGGCAGGCGTTCGAACATGTCAACTTCGACATCAACTCCCTCGCGGCTCATGAGATGTTCGGCGACATAAAATCCGGCCGGACCAGAACCGACAACTGCGACACGAAGCGGACCACCACCCGGGACATCCATCGATTGTCAACCTCTCTCGTAGACCTTCGCAAACTCCCCGCCCAGGAGCACGATAGCAGATGTGTAATAGATCCAAGCTACAAATAGTAATACGGCGATGGCATTGGCATTCGAGATTATTTGATTGGCCGTCGCAAACTCGGCGAGATACACACCATAAAGAATCTTTGCGGTCTCAAATGCAAAGGACGTCACAAATGCGGCCACCAGTGCTGTCTGTCGATGAAGTTTTCGTGATGGTGCGAGTGAGTATATGAGGAAAAAAAGCATTGTGCTAAACGCCACGGCTAGGACGTTGGCGAGCACAAGCTGGATTGTTGAACTGCCGAGGGCCGGTAGGGCGATGAGGGCGCTGCCAACGAACAATAGGCTGGTGAACACCACGAGCACCCCGTCTCTGAGAATCCCGAAGAACCAACGTTTTTTGGGACTTGCACCCAAAATACGGTCGAGCGCAACACGGGTCGTGCGGAACATACGGGTCGAGAAGACGAGATAAAGAGGAATGCCGAAACGTGAGAAGTCCGCGCGGCTGTCGATGACGGCGGTAATAATCGCTTCTGTCCGGGCTACCGGTGCCTCACCAACACCTACCTGATCAGGAAGGAGTAACCGAACGATTGAGCGGACACTGTCGGAAACATCTCCAGGAGTATTGAGAACGTACCCCAGGACCGCCAAAAACAACATGGCAAACGGCACGGCGGCGAGCAGGGCGTTAAACGAAAGCGCCGCCGCCATGAAAAATACGTTGTCGCGATACGCGGCCGTGAAGAAGCCAACGACCTGTTTGATCAGTCCCATGAAAACGCCGCCGCCCGTCTGGAGCGTTATCCTTTGGATCCGGTTTCGTTCATGGGAGCTTGTTCCCCCTGACGGAGGCGCATGCTCGAAGTAAGCGTCTCGATATCATGTTTAGTGCAAAGTGTCTGAGCTAATGTCAGCGACCGTTGGATTCTTCTTCTCCTTTTCCTCGTCTTCTCGCTCCCACGGTATCCACTCGATCCCTCTCACATGCTGTTGCATCCAGCGAATTTCCTCTATGTCCCTTGTGCGTCGATGACGTGGCTCTCGGAACCCATGTGGTTCGCGTGGGAATTGGATGTAACGGGCGGTCTTGCCCTGATCCTTGAGTGCTTGAAAGAACATCATGCTCTGTTGCTCCGTATCAGTCCTATCGTTGAGCCCGTGAAGTAGCAGCGTCGGTGTCGTCACGTTCGCAACGTGTGTGAGCGGAGACATTTCACGGTATCGCTCCGTGTTCTCCCAAGGTGTTCCACCGATGTACCAGTTACGCACGTCGAAATTGAAACCGGGTCCGTACTCGGAACTCCAATCAGAAACCATGGCGCCAATAGAAGCGCCTTTGAATCGATCGGTTTGTGTGATCGTCCACCCACCGAGTATTCCGCCGTAACTCCATCCACGGACACCGAGCTGTTGCGGATCTGCAATGCCCGATCTGATCGCGTGATCGACGCCTGTCATCAAATCGGCGTAGTCACCACCACCGAGATCGTTCATGTTGCCCTGGAGCAAGTCGTCGTCGTAGCCACTGCTTCCCCGAACATTCGGAAAGAGTTGCGCATAACCAAGTCCGGCCCAAACATGGTTGCTCGCTCGAAACGAATTGGTAAACACGCCCGCCGGTCCGCCATGGATGTGTAGCAGAAACGGATGTTGTACTCCTTCCGTATGTCCGGTGGGTACCGATAGGATGCCTTCGATTTCGGTCCCGTCGCTGCTATTCCATTGGATAACATCGGCGTGCGCTAAAATCAGGTCTGTCTCGATCCAGGGATTCAATGCAGTGATACGTGTTGGCTGAAAACGATTGATGTTGCTGGTAAATACGTCAGGTGGCGTGTCGAAATCCTGAAATGTATAGACGATCTGGTTGCGATCTTTCGAGAATCCGCCTACGCGTAGCGTGCCCGATTCGTCGGTCAGTTGGTCCAAGGCACCACTTACCACGGACAAACGGAATAGGTTGGACGTGGTCCGTTGAAGACCGGTGAACAAGAGAGAACTACCGTCTGGCGTCCACGTCGTGTTTGAAATATTCCCTTGGAAGTTTCCGGATATCAATCGGGTCTCTCGTGTATCGACGTTCATGACCCAGAGTTTGTCCAGGCGGAGGTCCCAACCATCGTTGCTCGGTGCTTCATAGACGATGTGGAGTCCATCCGGGGCCCATAACACTGACGATTCCGGTGCGTCGTTGTTCGTCAGCTTGGTTGCCTCGCTAGTTGCAACATCGAAAAGATATATCTCCGCGTGATTGCCGAGATTCCGACGGTTTTCCGTTCGCTCAATGTAAACGAGTCTTGATTGGTCGGGTGCGACGTCAAAGGAAGCGATACGCCGTTCGCCTTGTGTGAGGCGAGTCTCTTCTTTCGAGGCGATATCGATACGCCAAAGGTTTTGCCACGCCCCAGCGCGTTGTCCGTTTGCCCCTTCATCTATGAAAACGCCATCGTAACCCGCCTTGTGTCGCGCTTCCTCTTCTTCCGATCGTGGCTCGTCGGCGACAAAGTAGATGGCGCTTTCGTCCGGAGCCCACACATACCGCCCGACAGCTGGTTTGTGTTCGGAAAGCTGCACGGCCTCGCCACCCGCCGCACGCATCACGAGCAGCTGGTTTTTTTCTTCGACAGCGCGTGTGAATGAAACAAACGTTCCGCGTGGCGAGAACTGAAAGCTGCGTCCGCCCGCGTCTCCGATATATTGGAACGATGCTTCGCCGCTCGCCGGGGCCATATGATGCGTCGTCTTCCGTTTGTTCTCCTTCCAGTCTAACTCCGATTTTGAGAAGAACACCCATTCGCCGTCCGGCGAGATCATCGTGTTGCTGACGTTGACCATATTGAGGCCATCGTCTGTCGTCATGGCACGACGTGTGGTTTCCTGAGCGGACGTGGTTGTCGTGTAGATGAGGATAACGCCGAGCGATGTAGATAACGTGCTGAACATGAGTGTACTCCGTCGGGCGGGACGTGTGCGATAGCTTAACCGGCGAGACCGGTTGGCGGTAGGATTGGCGTGACGCCCTTCCGGCACTAACGCCAAAACGCCATGTTTGGCGAACCTTCCAGCCTCAAGAAACCTTTCCGCAAAGGGCCATGGGAAACAACACGACGCGTTTGGAAAAACGTTATCTGGTGTCGGGTGTGCTGATTATCCCTGCGCTCGTGAGTATGGCGGAGTTGGCGACGGCCATGCCTCGCGCAGGTGGAGCGTATTACTACCTGGATCGAACACTTGGCCCCCTCGTTGGAACGGTAGGTGGCATCGGGACGTGGCTCAGTCTCGTTCTCAAAACCGCCTTCGCCCTGATTGGTATGGGTGCCTATCTGGCGCTCGTGATGAACGTGCCCATCGTGCCGATAGCCGTCGCATGCACAGTGTTGTTTTGCGCAATCAACATCCTTGGCGCCCATGAGTCGAGCCGGTTGCTTCGTGTGCTCGTGACGTCGCTTCTGGCTATTCTGGTTGTGTTCGTGGCGCACGGTTTGGTGGATGCGTTTGAACCCGGGAGTCCGGGACTTCGTGGCCCGTTCTTGACCGACGGCTTCGACGGTTTTTTGGCGACAGTCGGCCTCGTCTTCGTTTCCTACATCGGATTGACGAAGGTTGGCAGTGTTGCCGAAGAAGTCGAAGATCCGGAACGCAACATCCCACTTGCCATGATTCTCGCCTTGGTCACGGTCATGACGGTGTATGCACTGGGTGTGACGGTGATGGTCATGGTGCTCGGCGTTGAGGAGCTCTCTGGCAGCCTAACACCCGTTGCCGATACGGCGGGCAACCTCTCGAATTGGTTGTCCCCGCGGGTGTGGGTTTTGTTAACGGTCATTGCGGCCGTCACTGCCTTTGCCTCCATGTCGCATGCCGGTATCCTTGCCGCATCACGATATCCGCTTGCCATGGCGCGTGACGGACTCATGCCCAGCCAGTTGGCGGTTATTGGACGGTTTGGCACACCCACGACATCGATTGTAGTCACCGGCGTCTTCATCGTGGCGGCGTTACTGGTTTTGGATATCGCGCAGGTCGCGAAGCTGGCCAGTGCGGTACAGCTTGCGATCTTCACCATGGTTAATATCGCGGTGATCGTGATGCGTGAGAGTCGCATCGACGCGTACGATCCCGGATTCAAGTCACCATTCTATCCGTGGATGCAACTGACGGGTGTCATTGTTCCGATTGTCTTGATCGCGGAGATGGGCTGGTTGCCCGTATCGTTCACCCTTGCGGTGATCGCCGTTGGCGTGGCGTGGTTCCAGTATTATGCTCGCGCGCGTATTGAACGCGAAGGTGCAATCTTCCACGTGTTCGCGCGACTCGGACGACGGCGCTTTGTGGGACTCGATCGCGAGTTACGCGACATCATGAAAGAAAAGGGTGTTCGAGCTGAAGATCCTTTTGACGAAGTTGTAGCACGAGCAGACGTTTTGGATGAACCTGACGGTCTCAAAATGTCGGCGGTCATTGATCATGCCGCCCGTCTTCTTGCCGCCCGGTTGCCTGTCACGGCCGCAGAGTTGGCGAACCTCCTTGAGCGCGGCATGAAACTCGGAGGTACACCCATTGCCCGCGGTGCCGCATTGCTTCATGCGCGAGTGGCTGAGGTGGAAACGTCGGAGATCGTATTGGTGCGGTCCGCTCATGCCGTGGACACGGACATCGGTGACGACACGACCGCGAGGTTGGCAGCCGATCACCCTGTTCACGCGGTTTTTGTGTTGGTGAGCGGTGAGCGGGATCCCGGCCAGCACCTGCGGATATTGGCGCAGATTGCCGGTCGGATCGAAGACGAAAGTTTCATTGACGAATGGCTTGCCGGTCACGACGAGCAAGAGCTAAAAGAGACGCTCCTCCGCGACGATAGGTTCCTGGCCCTGAAGCTAAAAACTGGCACGAAATCCGAAACGCTGATTGGAAAATCGTTGCGTGAACTCGAGATGCCAGAAGGAAATCTTATCGCGCTCATCCGTCGGTACGGCGTGACCGTGGTACCCCGGGGCAGGACAGTGCTACGCGAGGGAGACCGATTGACCATTATCGGTGAGCCGAGTGGATTGCGCGAACTGGCGGACCGATATCAGTAATGGCAATTCGTTGATCTAGGGATCATGCTTGTGTCAGCCGTGCTCTAAGTGTTTCCGGAAAAATACCACGTGCAAGAGTGAGCCCGCCACAAAAGCCTGGAACCACGATCCACCGGTGCCACTGAGGTTGTCCGTCAACCCGGACCCGGCGGCGAAACCGACGACCGTCGCGAGGCCAATAGTCAATAAGACGCCACCGGCAAGTGCTTTGCCAAACGCCGGTCGCACCAGCCACCAAACGGTAAGGCCAACGGGAAGACGGTGTAGCACAATGGCTGCCGACAGGAAGGAGCTATTGCCGGCAGATCCGCTGGCGGCGGCGATGGCAGCTCCGTCCAACATCGTGTGCAGCGTCAGGCCAGAAATACCACCGGCCAGCGTGATGCGGTGGGTCCAGTTCTCGATTCGGTGTAAATCAGTCTTATGTAAGACGTGTTCCAACGCGGTTGGGACAAGAGCGCCGATGGCGACCACGACTAGGACCATCCACCCGGCGCCGTTGACGGTTTCCGGCACGATCTCGAACAGGATCAAACCGGTAATGGAGGCGACGATGAGAATATCGAACGCGGTCAGCAAGGCTGATTGATGCCTGAGCCAGGCATATATAATCGGCCCGACCCCCAGCATGAGTATGCTGGTGATCAGAATGGTCATGGAGTCGTCGAGAGCATCGCGGGCGAAAGATCGCCGCGGTTGGAACTAAGGAGAAGGGTGGTGTTTGTTCACGGAGTGAACCGTAAGATCCAAAGCCCACTCTCCAGATCGGACAAGAACAGCAAACCATTGTGCAGCTGTGGCGCCCAATTCCGGGTCAACGCCGGTCCGTTGTAAATGGAACTTGCCATCTCGCGATTCTGCTGATCCAGTGCGCCCAACAAGTCTCCCGAGACATCTAATACACGGATCCCGTTTTCGTACCACGACAGATACAGCACCCCTGCGGCTTCGTCCATCCAAAAGTTATGCGGTGTCGTTCCGGGAACGCGAAACGTTGCCACTTCTTTTGGTCTTTGCAGGTCTTTCACGTCCACCACATGGGTAATGCCCGGGGAACCAAAGTCTTCCTCACCGACGAACACGTAACCACCGGCAGGCCAATACCACGCATTGTGCGTTTGGCCGCCCTGGGTCAAAACCCGACTGACTTCCACCGGGTTGTCCGGTGTACCGCCCACGATGCCATTACCGATATCCAAGATGATCAGGCCTGCATTCCAGTGTGAGAGAAACGCCAGACCATCCCGCACGTACACGTCATGGAGGAAGCTGGAGCCTCCGTAAAATTGGTTGGCAATCTGTGGTTGACTCGGATTGCTGATGTCCAAAATGCGTAGCCCGCTGGTTGGGCTCACTCCGTCAACCACGAGATAAACGAAGTTGCCCTCGACCCAAGCGTTATGTACGCCCGTGGTGAGTGACGAGCTGAATCGAGTTATGATGCTTGGGCGAAGTGGATCGGTGAGATCCAGCAGTGTGATACCGTTTTGACCATCACCCGAACCCTCGTGTGTAATGACCGCCAGGTCTCCGCTGCTTCGCACCTTGACGTCGTTCACCACACGCGCGTCGATGCGTACCGAATCAGTAAGAATGGGCGCCGCGGGATCTGTAATGTCCCACGTATAAAGTGTATTGCCATTTTGCTGACCGGCGGATGAGGACCGTGTACCCCACGTTCCCGTGTAAGCAACGTTTCCGTGAACCCAAAGATCCGACGTGAACCGAGTGTCGATCCTACCCGAACCGACGACACCGAGTGTGCCCGACACACTTCTCGCGGTTACGTTAACGTCCACTGAATCGGCGCCCTGACCGACTTGCACGACGACGGTGGCATTGCCCGGCTCATATCCAACAAAATTACCGTTGTTATCGACGAATCCCGCAGAACTTGGCACGACCTCCCAGCACGGAGGTGGGCCACTTATCGGGTTACCCGCTGCATCCGTTGTAGCGACGGAAAAATTCCCGACATCTCCCTGGCGCAGCGTTGTAGGTCCGTCCGTGATGGTCACGGCGGCCACGTCTGCGTTGGCACATGCGACGATGGTGAAATGCAGTTCGACCGTGGCGACGGTACCTAGTTCCGCGACGGTGGCCACGAGCACTGCTCGATACGCATTGTCCGGCGTACCATCGGGCGCCATCACGGACGCCACAATCGTTCTACTCTCCCCCGGATTGAGGGTAGCGATTTCCGCGGGTGTGACGATGAGTTCCGGGCCGGTGCTTGCCTGGCCGGCCGTGGTTTCGAGACTGGTAACGGCGAGCGATATGGGACCGAATGCGTCCGAACCGTTGTTGGATAGCGCAAATGTAGTATCCC
>JAZDDC010000467.1:0-5640 GCA_036679565.1 Gemmatimonadota bacterium | reverse complement strand
GCGGACAGAGAAACACATCAGCGCGACTTATTCGAAGCGATCGAACGCGGCGATTTCCCGCGTTGGCGCTTCTGCATTCAGGTGATGACACAGGAGCAGTCACAGTCGTTCAAATGGAATCCGTTCGACCTCACAAAAGTGTGGCCGCACGCCGATTACCCCTTGATCGAGGTTGGTGTTGTCGAGCTCAATCGTAACCCCGAAAACTATCACGCCGAAGTCGAACAGGCCGCGTTCGAACCGAGTGCGTTAGTTCCCGGAATCGGACCCAGCCCGGACAAGATGCTGCAGGCACGTCTCATGAGCTACGCGGATACACACATGTACCGCCTGGGCGTCAACTATCATGAGATTCCGGTGAATAAGCCAAAGTGCCCCGTCATGAACTACGTCCGCGACGGTGCACATGCGTCCGCCATCCACTATGGCGGTGCGCCGAACTATTGGCCGAACACACGCGATGGTGCCCCTATGCCTCGGTCAGAGCATAGGGATCCTGCGTGGGACATTGGTCAGGCGGTTGTCGATCGTTACGATTCCACCGTCGATCACGACAACTTCACGCAGGCGGGTAATCTGTACCGAATGTTTGACGACGCACATCGTGATCGTCTCGCCACTCGAATCGCCGGCGTGTTGGGTCAGGCACGAAAGGAAGTGCAACTCCGTCAGCTCTGCCACTTTGCTCGAGCCGATGAAAACTACGGCAACCGTGTCGCCGAGAAGTTGGGAATCAACATTGCGGAGGCGATGCAGCAACTGCAGACAGCGGGAGTGTAGACCTCATTGCAACACGGTAGCGAAGGTCCCTGAAGGTTCAGGGACCTTCGCTACATCATGCCGGGTTTCGGCGTTGCCCGAGTGCGGTTTCCAACGCCTCCCGCGCACCTGTGCATACCTTGCAGAGCGAATCAACCTCGCGTTTTGTCAGCTCGTACAGCTGACAGTCTGTCGCCGCTTCTACGGATGCGTTACGTGGACTGTCCGTCAAGAGCGCCATCTCACCAAAGAAGTCGCCAACGTGCAACATTGCAATCCGGTCTGACCGTCCCGTCGAGTCTTTCTTTGATACTGCGACAACACCACGGGCAACGAGGAAGAGTGAGTTCCCTCGTTCCCCTTCCTTGATGATCGATCGACCAGCCAGTACCGTCAACGAAGAGAGTTTGTCTGCGAATTTTTGGAAATCTTCAGGGGAGAGGTTCGCGAACAGCGGAACACGCTGAAGCAGTTCAGCGGGGCGTGCTTCCAATGCCGCGACCGGTTGTCGCTCCAACTTACGCTGTGCGTGTTCTACCGTCCGCCGCGCGCTCTCCGCAACGGATTCCGGAATGCCCCCTGCTTGCGCCAACGATTCAATAGCGTCCGCCTCCGCATCCAATGCAATTCTACGAGCCGTTCGCAATTGCACGGCCTCCACGTACTCGGGAAAATGCTCCGCAACGGTGTCCAGGCGTCCCACAGCCTGTTTTTCCCGTTCGTCGTACGCCTGCTGCACAACCTGAACAATGTCTTCGGACGCCCCGCTCAGACCGGCAAGACGTCGAATCTCTGTCATGACCCGTCGCGCGGCTTCGTAAATCGCGGCGTCATGTTCGTACTTCGCGGCGACACTGCGAACACGGTGACGTTGTACGAATCGTGCTTTGGGTGTCACCTTGCTTGCCAACTCAAAGAGCCACCCGTTGAAGCGAACTTCGAGCGGCACAACATTCGAGATGGCGAAATCGATATCACCGCGTTTCAAGCTGTCCCGCTGTAACGCCAGTTCCAACTCCAACTCGCGGAGAACTGGCTCGGTGAGAAATCCTTGATCAAGTAGATCGCGGTACACCGCGCGCTCAACGGCAAGCGCTTCGAACCACAACGCATGTGTGACGTCCGCACGGTCGCATTCGCCCTGCAGGACGGCCAACTCCTCACGAACCTTGTTGGCCTCGCGCTGATACTCCTGATTCAATTCGCCAACCAATCGTGCCGAAAAGTGACCGGCGGTTGCCATACGTCCCACCCGTTTCAGCGCTTCCTCTTTGGCGGCGCCCGCAGCTTGCGCGCGGGCCACTCGTTCGACAAGACTTGGTTGGTCCAACCCGAGGGCGGCTAAAACCTTGCTCATGGTGAGTCCACCAGCGAGTAGTGTGAAGAGAACCACACCGACGGACATGGCAACCATCATCTCACGGCCGGGAAAGTCTGGAGCCAGACTCAATACCAACGCCAGCGCCACGGCCCCCCGCAGTCCACCCCACCATAACACGACGCGATAAGCAAAACTGATCGGCTCCGACCCCGGCAATCGTGACACGATCGGAACCAGCCCGAACGTTACGAGACCTCTTGCAACGGTTACTATCGCAATTGCCCACAGGGTCGGAACCGCATGCTCGATGAGACTGCCAAGACTTACGCTCAACCCGACCAACAAAAAGATCAAACCGTTCGCGACAAACGCCGCGTATTCCCAGAACTGCCGCAAGAAGGCTCGCACTTCCGGTGTGAAGCGGGGCGTACCGAACGCGCCGATGACGACACCGGCACCCACCGTGGCCATGACACCGGACACATGGAGGTAGTGTTCCGCTGCGATGAACGCGGCATACGCAACAACTGTCGATAGCGACACTTCCACGAGCGGGTCGTTTTCTGCGATGGCGATCGATCGGACCATGAGGAATCCGATGACGGCACCAACGCCAAGACCTCCCGCGAACACGATGAGAAACGACTGTAGGCCTTCGGTCAGTGTGCCAATGGTGAACGTGCCGGCCACGACGACCGCAAGTATCAGATGAAATAGGACGATAGCTGTCGCGTCGTTGAAAAGGCTTTCGCCTTCCACCAAAATTGCCAAACGTTTTGGCGCGCCCAACTCTTTGAACAGAGCTACAACCGCGACCGGGTCCGTGGCAGAGATGAGTGCTCCAAAAATCAGCGCAGGCCCCCACGTCAGTGGTGTCAACAGTGCAACGGCGCTACCTACAATGGCCGTCGAGATCAAGAGACCGGGAGCGGCAAGAACCAACACCGGCATTAAATTTTGGGAGAGTAATCGCGCGTTGAGGTTGAACGCCGATTCAAACACAAGCGTTGGGAGAAAAACGAAGAGGATGACTTCTGGGGACAGTTCCAGCTCGCGCAGGAAGTGGAAACCTTCAACTCCCTCCGCAACAAGCCCCAGCGCCAGGCCAACGAGAACCAAGCCAACTGAATACGGTAAACGCGCTCGCCGCAATCCGATTGCCGAGATTGCCGCGACTAAAAGCAGCGCCACGATCGCGATGACCGTTTGGACTACAGATTCTTCCAAAATAGTCTCACGTGTTACGTAACGCTGCGTTCAGCCATCGACGGCCCGGGCGACCGTATCTATCTATGTTGCACCAAGCCCACTCAGTGTTCCTTTTGATCGTCCTTCGCTCGATCTTCGGCAACTTGCTTGGCAACATCGGAGGGAACTTCTTCATATGAATGAAAGCTCCAGCTGAACGTGCCACGCCCATGAGTCATGGAATGCAGTTGTGTGGAATATTTGTACATATCGGCTTGCGGAACATGGGCAGTCACCTTTGTGAGACGACCGTCCGGTTCTGAACCCAGAATCTGCCCGCGTCGAGATGAGAGGTCCCCCATTACATCGCCGAGGTTCTCATCCGGCGTCCACACATCAACCGCCATCACAGGCTCCAAGAGCACGGGCTTACACGTGGGCGCCACTTTTCGGAATGCTTGAATGCCAGCCATCTTGAACGCTTGTTCGCTACTGTCCACTGCGTGATAGCTGCCGTCGTAACATTCCACTTTGAAGTCGACCATCGGGAAACCCGCAACGATGCCACGCGCCGCCGCTTCTTCCACTCCCTTGTTCACCGCGGGAACGAATTTCGTCGGTATGACACCACCAACAATTTTGTTGATGAACTCGAAACCTTCACCCCGAGCGGATGGATGAATTCGAATCCAACAGTCGCCGTATTGTCCGCGGCCACCGCTCTGCTTTTTGTGTTTACCTTGACCTTGACCGCGACTCTTGAATGTTTCGCGATACGCAATACCAGGTCTTTGCAACTCCGCAGTCACGCCGAATTTTCGTGCTAACCTTCCCACAATAACTTCGAGATGCCGTTCGCCGCGGCCGCTTACAATTGTTTGGTGTAACTCTGGATTGTATTCGTGATGGAACGTAGGATCTTCTTCGTGCAGCTTGTGCAAGCCAACACCAAGTTTATCCTCTTCCCCCCGTTTCGTCACATCAATGGCCATGACTATCAACGGCTCGGGATATTTGATCTGAGCCATAACCAACGGTTTGGTCTCCATGGACAACACATCGTTGGTATGCGTGTTTTTGAGCTTAGCCACGACACCGATGTCACCCGCATGAAGCTCCGTCACTTCTGCTCGTTCTTTCCCTTGCGCAATGGACAGATGGTTCAATTTTTCAGGCGTCTCGCGCGGCGCATTGTAGGCTTCCACACCATTTTTGACGACGCCAGACCACACGCGAAACAAACTGATTTCCCCAACATGCGGTTCGGCCACCGTTTTGAAAACTTGAGCAAGCAGCGGGCTACTGTCCTTTGGCTCCACCGCGATATGATCGCCACCCCCCCACGGCTGCCCCTGAATTGGCGCAATATCCGCGGCGGATGGCACCAATTGAACGATCTTCGTCAAAAGCGCCCGCAACCCGTACGTCAGTGTCGCCGAGCCACACAGCAAGGGGTAGATGTCGTTGTTGGCGACACCCTTGTGCATTGCTTCAAGAGATTCCTCCCGCGTAATCTCTTCACCCTCGAGGTATCGCTCAATTAGTTCGTCATCGACCTCAGCCACCGTCTCGGTCAACACTTTAGAATACTTCTCGAACAACGGCTGGTATTCGTCCGGGATTTCCGTCTCCTCGTACTCACCGTCCTTCGTACCACTTTTGTACATGTGGCATTTCTTTGAAAACAGATTGATGATCCCGTGGAAGTCGGCACCTTCCCCCACGGGGATCTCGATCGGTACCACCTTCGACGAAAGATGGTCCCGAATATCCTGGAACACGTTTTCAAAGTTTGCGTGCTCCTTATCCATCCCCGAGACGAAAATGAGTCGCGGCATGTTCCGCGCATCCGCAAGATCCCACATCTTTTCCGTCCCGACTTCAACCCCCGACGTGGCGCTCAGCGTAACGAGCGCGGCGTCCGCTGCGTGAATTCCGGCGGCCGCGTCCCCGATGAAGTCCAGATAGCCTGGTGTGTCGATCAGGTTGATCTTGACATCCATCCACTCAGCGTACGCTACCGCCAAGTTGATGGAGTATTTCCGTTCTATTTCGTCCGGAGTGTAGTCAGTCAGCGCCGTGCCGTCCGGTACTGACCCGTGTCGTTTGCTGGAACCCGCGACAAACGCGAGCGCGTCAACGAGAGTGGTCTTTCCGCTTCCCCCGTGACCGATAACGGCCACGTTTCGGATCGCGTCGCCTGTATACACCCGCATAGGGGGGGGCCTCCTTCTTTGGGGACGGAAAACATGACCGCTCAATCGACAGGTGTCAAACGGAAAGCGGTAAGACGGCGGACGGCGGACGGCGGACGGTAAGGCGGTAAGGCGGTAGGACGGTAGGGCGGTAGGGCGGTATGACGGAATGACGGT
>JAZDDC010000466.1:0-2715 GCA_036679565.1 Gemmatimonadota bacterium | reverse complement strand
ACCGCCAAACGCATGGCGGCCATCAACAGCCTAACAAAGGCCGTAGATGCTCTTTTGCCGGCACTGGGGATGCCGCATGGGCGTGTGTTCCCAGAAGTAACCGCATCGCAACATCCCGGACCCACCGGTGCCGATACCGTGATGTTCAAGGCACAACTCAATCCCGGAATAGACGCGCGGCCGTTGGCTGCCGTCGCCAGTGGCGGGGAATTGTCACGCATCATGCTTGCTCTCAAAGTTGTTCTTGCGCACCACGATCAAATTCAGACACTCGTGTTTGATGAGGTGGATCAGGGCATTGGTGGCGAGATCGGAAGCCAAGTAGCCAATGCACTCGCGCAGGTCGCCAGTTCGAAGCAAGTGTTGGTCATCACCCATCTACCCCAAATTGCCGCACGCGCCCACCGTCATCTCCTCGTTGGCAAAGGCGTGCAAGACGGAATCGCAACAACTGAAGTACACGAGTTGCGCGGCGTCGATCGCATCCGGGAAATCGCACGAATGTTGGGGGACGCTCGTGATCCTGTCTTGCTTAAACATGCGGAGGAGCTGGTGGGCAGATAGCAGGATTTTGCCAGCTAACCGATGGGTGCGGGATTGTGGTGTTGGCGGCCGGCTACCTGCTACCTGCTACCGATACCACGAGTGTGAAGCCTTCGTCCACCCAACCGGTGGTACCACCAATCATCTCTTTGACCGGTCTGCCGAGCCTAGCGAGCCGGATCGCGGCTCGTGTTGAGGCATTGCAATGTGGGCCCGCGCAGTACACGACGAAGAGCGTGTCTAACCCGTAATCGGCGAGACGCTGTGTGGTGAGGTTCACGTGAGGGATGTTGATGGCGCCCGGAAGATGTTTCTTCGCGAACGCCTCCGGCGAGCGCACATCGACCAGGACGAAGCCCCGCTTGTCCATGCCCTGAGTCGCGTGAACATCCCAGCAGTCGGTTTCGTGTGCCAACTTGGTCTCGAAGTATGTCAGGGCCTCGTCGTGCGGTCGTGTTTCGACCTGGGTCACGAAGTTCTTCAACCGTACTTTCATATCCATCTCCGTCGTGGGTGCGTGGATTCCGGCGGCGTGCTTCTTGGCGTCAGGTCAAATGATGCGTAGGCCTCCCACATCCGGCCACTGGCGGAAATGACAAGGTTCGCTAAGATACCGCCATGCGACGTGACCCCATGAAAGTTGCCCTCCTCGTCTACGATGGGCTTTGTGCGTTCGAGTTCGGGATCATGGTCGAGCTTTTTGGGCTACCACGCCCGGAGTTCGATCACTGGTATCGATTGTACGTGTCGGGTCTGGAACAAGGACCGCTGACCGCATCGGGCGGCATTCTTGTCGAAGCGCCGTACACGTTGCGTATGCTGGACCGGGCGGGGACCATCATCGTACCGGGTTGGCGAGGGGTGGATATGCCCGTGCCGGAGAAGTTGATACGTAAACTCAGACGAGCGAGTGCACAGGGCGCCCGCATCCTTTCAGTTTGCTCCGGCGCGTTTGTACTCGCGGCCGCGGGTCTTCTCGACGGCAAGCGGGCAACGACGCACTGGAGGTATGCGGCCGCACTCGCGCGTCGCTATCCGATGGTGCACGTCGATCCAGACGTGTTGTATGTCGATGAAGGCCACGTGATCACTTCAGCTGGGAGCGCCGCGGGGATCGACATGGGTCTGCACCTTGTTCGCCGCGACTTTGGCGCCGCTGCGGCGAACACGGTCGCTCGGCAACTCGTGGTTCCGCCTCAAAGGGATGGCGGCCAGAAGCAGTTCGTCGGAGTGCCCGTGGGCCCTGATCCCAACGATGCGTTCGCTCGTATTCTCGACGACCTACGCATCAACCTGCGCAAAGCTTACACCGTCGATAGCATGGCGAGCCGCGCCGGAATGTCGGGTCGTACGTTCGCGCGACGTTTCAAGGAAGTCACGGGCACCACGCCGCATCGCTGGCTCCAGCACGAGCGTGTACGCGTCGTGCAATCACTGCTCGAGACCACCTCGCTCCCTCTGGAACAAATGGCGGAGCAAGCTGGATTCTCCGACGCTCAACTCATGCGCCTGCATTTCAAACGCGTCGTGGGGACGGCGCCGAAGGCATACCAGCGGACCTTCCAATAGTCATACGGCCCTTCGCCTAACACGCCCACAGACCGCCCGTTCCGTCGGATCATGGTCGCAACTGATCGACACAGTGGAACCATCTGTAACATCCGACCGGGTATTTTTTCTACAAAAACCTTTCTCGCCCCGAGGATTGGCGACCAAGGTGAGAAAAGCCCTCGAAGTGACCACCGCACGATTGAGATCGCCAGTGGTACCAAATCGAGGTGGGACGCTCCAGGGCACCTACCGCATCGTAGATGCGTCGTCGATGTGGTCCGCCAGCGCATCGCGCAGATCGGCCAGCGCCATACTCATCAGGTTGGCCACCGTCCGGCGGGAAATTCCCATGACGGACGCGATGTCACGATGACTGAGATCGCTCCATCGGGCCAACATCAACACCTCGCGCCGTCTCGCCGGCAGGGCACGTACGGCCCGCCCGGCCGATCGCGTCCGCCAACTCCCCGGCCACGACAAGCTCGTCCGGTGTTGTTGAGGCCGGTGGAGTAGTCTTGTGCGCTATCAGTGACTCCATCCGCCGTTGACGAGATCGTTTGTGGTCGATGGACCAGGTTCCGTGCGATGTGAAAGAGCAGAGCCCGAACCGAGCCGTTCGCC
>JAZDDC010000465.1:0-6773 GCA_036679565.1 Gemmatimonadota bacterium | reverse complement strand
GCTCGCAGCGGTTATCGTATCGACCGCAGATTCCTTCCTGCTGACTCCGTCAACAAATCTCGTCAACGATGTGTGGAAGCGCTTTTTCAACCCCAATCTCGACGGTAAACGCGAAGTACTGATACTCCGCATCGTTGTCGTACTGCTCGGGTTGTGGGCGTACATCCAGGTACAGTTCTTCTCGAATATCCTCGGCGCCATGCTTTACGCATACACCATGTACGGTGCGGCAATCACACCGGCAGTTTTGGCGGCTTTCTTCTGGAAACGGGCAAGTGTTGCCGGAGGAGTGGCATCCATCGCCACCGGCATGGTCGTAACTTTGTTATGGCAGTGGTTTATTCAGCCGCGACTCGATCCCGGCAGCATCGGGATGTTCGATGCCGTGATCCCGGCGATGATCGCGTCGGTTACAGTGTTGGTAGGCGTATCACTTGTTACACCGGCCCCACCAAAAGAAAAGTGGCAACCGTTTTATAAACAGCGGGCGGTGAACAGCGAACGTTTGAACAGCGAACTTCGAACAAGCGAACGGTGAACAGCGAACGTCGAACAGCGAACATTTGGCATTGCGCCAGGAGCGTCCAAGGCTGGCACTGGATATACGGCATTCAACTTCAACATTCAGCGTTCGAAGTTCGCTCGTTCACCGCCCCATCTTTTTCTTGAGTTGCTCTAGCTTGGATTGGGCCGCCGCTTCTCTTTCGGCTCGATCGAGTTGACGTCGGAGCAGGTCGTCCGACACGTCTGTCTCGGGACGTGCACCACCCGCAGATTCAATCTCGCGCCAGGCGGCATCGAGGCCTTCCGCAACGGATCCCGTCTGTGTCAAACGGGCCGCCTTCAACTGTTCTTTCATACCGGCGACTTCGCGTTTTGCCAGCGCGAACTCTTCTTGTTGTGCGGAAAGTTTTCGTGTGAGCACCGCAGCGCGTTCGCGATGCTTTGTCGCATACTGATCGGCGACCTGTTTTGTCTCTTTGTCTCCGATGCCATCGGCTAACTGTCCACGCCGTTCGGCATCCGCGAGTTGGGCACGTTCCTGCTGCAACCGGCTCGCAGTTTTCTCTATCGCCTCTGCCATCAACCCAAGCGACGTTTTTGCCTCGATCACAGCGGTGCGCATGTTGCGGAGCACGTCTCGACCATCCGGACGGCTGGCCGAATCGAGGACGGAGTCGAGTGCTTCCTTGAACTTCTCAAACACTAGCGTTTCCGATTCGTTTTGGCGTAAACTGTCGTAAACAAAAGCTGTACACGAGTGGATTGGCCTTTTGAGGACGTTGGCTTCCCGCCTGTGTGCCGAGAACAACTTTTGGTTCTCGAGAAGCCTTCCTGCATTTGTCGCAACGATGGTCGGGCGTTGGCATAGTGGTTCTTGGGTTGAGTTCCTGGGGATCGGAACGTTATGCGGACGAAACGAGTCGGTCAAGCGACCATGGTCCGCCGGGGAAGCGTGTCCGCAACACCCAAGCTCCCTATGCTGATCGCCACCCTCACGCTACACTATGGAATATGAAACGTCTCATAATTCTCGGTGCGTTTGTCGGCAGCATCGGCTGTGCAGAACGCGATCCTCAGAATAGTGCCATGTGTGGCCTCACATTCATGGCATCGGGGAACCGAGTCCTCGATCAGTTGGCAACCGGTAGTTCGGTGCTCCAAACACCTCCGGAAGCCATGCTACAGGGATATGTACCCACGCGCGTCGTTGGCCACGCGGCGTCACGGTCATTGGCAGCCGCCGATGACGGTAAGGTGGTTTTGGGTTATGAGGGTGAAGGCTTACCCGAACTCCCGGGTTTTGGCCTGGCGCTGGTGGACGACTCCATTGAGATATTTCGGGGGGTTCTGATTTTCGCGCCAGCGCCGCCGCCCTATACCGAGTTGGGATCCGTCACCAGCGCCAGCCACAGTGTTCCTCTCTTCGGCATACGTATTCACTGGAGTTCGGTCAACAGTGACCGCTGCCCACTCTTCCCGTCCGCGGACACCACCACCACCCAGTCGGGATAAGTTTGAACAATCCGCCTTCCGGCCGAGGACGCCACATCCTCGATGCAATGACACGGTTCAGTGAGAGCCTCGCCGGTGTCATCCGAGCGGAGTCCGTCGTATCCCACCTCGTCGTCACATTGAACGAACTGTTCACCCCAGACACACTCTCCATCGCGTTGTCCGAACCGAATCACCCAGATCCTCAAATCGCTGAGAGCATGGGCACCGAAATCAACATCGACCGCGCGACATGGACCCTCATTTGTGAAGAGGGAGTGCTGGCACCCGACCCGGCGGCCACTGCGGCCATACTCCCCCATTGGATTTCTGAAGCCCCCACGTCGTGGATGGGCGCCCCCATCAAGGCTGATCGGCACAAGCTCGGTGGCGTATTCATCGGTCGTGAGGCTACATCGGAAAGCTTCGGTCCAACCGACTTGGCCGTCTTACGACCCGTGCTGGCCCAGGCAGCCATCGCACTGGTGAACGCTCACCTTTTGACATTATTGGAGAGCGGCAAACAGGAGTGGGAGAAAACGGTTGATGCCGTCCCCGACGCGTTTTGCATCATTGGGCGAAAGGGTCGAGTGCGTCGTGCCAACAAAGCGTTCGCGGCACTCGTTCACATACCTGTCTCCGAACTCGTTGGGCGGAAGTGGCAAGAATTGGTGCCGTCCGAAATCAACACGGCCGTGGCCAACGCATTGGCTGACCCAAGGTCACAGGAACCGCAGGAAGCGAAACTCGGCGATCGGCTCTTGACCGCTATGGCCCACCAAGTGGGCAGACAGTCTGATCACTACGTGTTAGTACTGGAAGACCAGACTGACAAACGCACGTTGCAGAATCAGGTTGCCCAGTCTGCGAAAATGTCGGCCATCGGCCAGCTCATTGCCGGTATCGCTCACGACCTCAACAACCCGTTGGCGTCGGTGGCGGGGTTCGCCGAGTATCTCGTGCAGATGGGAGATGACGTTCCGCCCAGATTGGTGGAGCCGCTCAAGGCCATCCACCAAGACGCCGAACGCGCCAGCAACATCGTCAAAAACTTGCTTACCTTCGCGCGAAGCCAACAGGGTGGCAGACACCCCCTGTCTGTCAGTAAAGTGCTCGATGCAACCTTGATGTTGCTCAACAATCAATTGATGTCGTACAACGTCGAAACGATAGTGAACTTCGAGGAAGACTTGCCGAACGTCGAAGGTAACGGAACACAGTTGCAACAGGTCTTCGTCAATGTGATTACAAACGCCGCCCAGGCCATCCACTCCTCTGAAACGGGTGGTACAATAACAATCACAGGGGAACGTTGGTTGGATGGGGTGGCCATCACCGTCGAGGATGACGGTCCGGGTATTCCGCAGGATCTTCGAGAGCGTGTTTTCGAAGCATTTTTTACCACCAAGCCACCCGGCGAAGGCACCGGGCTCGGCCTATCGATCTGTCACGGGATCGTTACCGAGCACGGAGGGCACATCACGCTGCTCGAGGGCCCCGAGCATGACCAAACCGGGTGTGCTTTTCGCATCGAACTGCCCGGTTGCGACGCACCGGATCAAGTCGAAACGCCGGCACAACAGGAGCCTGAAGGGCTTCGTGTGTTGGTCGTTGACGACGAACCCCACATCTTGCACTACCTCCGAGCGGCGCTCGAAGATTGGGGACATCACGTTACCGTGGCGTCTGACGGACAAGAGGCCCTGGAACGTCTCAACCGCATGCGTTTCGATATCATCATCACCGATCTCCGAATGCCCCGAGTCGGTGGCCGGGCCTTCTACGAATCGCTCAAGCGGGACATGCCCGACGTGGCTCAGCAGGTTGTCTTCTGTACCGGTGATACGGTTGATACGGACACGCTGGCGTATCTCGAGGAAGTCGACAGGCCCCACCTCAAAAAACCGTTTACCCTGGGCGAGTTACGAGCGATGCTCGCGGTCGCGACGTCAGGCGCCGAATAGTGGTCCAGCACACGTTCCCACAAAGTCAAACCGTGTACATTAAGTAGTCTTTACCCGAATACAGACCGAATCTAGGATCTCTAACGACGTTGGGCGGTACGATTTGTCTAACGGAACGATGAGCGATTGCCGAAATGCTATACATTTGTATTCCAGCCCAAGACGACGCCCGGACGGTGGGTTTGCTCCTTTGGAAAACCCGTCAAGTTTTCGCGGAGTATCCACGAGAGTACCATCTCCTCGTGGCGGACGACGGGTCCGAAGACGATACTGGGTCCGTGCTGGACCGATATCAACATGCGTTGCCCATGACGGTTTTCCGACACGAAGAGCCGTGGGGTTACGCCGCCACGCTCGAAGAACTCCTGTCGCACGCGTTACAGAAATCGGACCGTCCAAAAAGGGATTGTGCACTGACGTTCCCGGCTGATTTCAGCGTATCACCTGCCGTGCTTCCCGATCTTATCAAACGATTCGAGTCCGGTGCGGATGTCGTCGTTGCCGAATCCATCGGTGTCGAGCCTTCGTGGATTGGCCGTTTGATACGTCACGCGGCCGGGTGGCTCCTAAAACCCGGCTTCAAGCTCGACGGTGTGACGGACCCACTCTCCCGAGTGTGTGCGCTTCGTCTGGTGACACTGCGAAAAGCCATGCGGGGTCGGACCGAAGATTTCTTGGAAACCGAAGACCGGTTGGCTAACGCTGAATTGCTGGCGCGTGCCGCGGCGGCGGCAAGGCAGATTTCGGTCCTGCCTGTCACGGCCGAACATCTACGGCCGGAAGCTACACATGGCGGGACGTCACTGGGAACAGTCATCGAACTTTTCCGCGCGGGTAGAGACATTGAGATCCCAGAACCCCAGGCAGCAATACAGCGCGTATCGTGAAGATCATTGCCATAATTGGATCCGCGCTTTTGGCGGCCCCGCTGAGCGCCCAGGTACAGGCAACAGTTGAAAACGCCGACAACACGACGCCCATAGCCAACCGATTTCACGTTGGCGAGACAATGAACTACGAGGGTAAGTTCGGTTTCCTGCGGCTCGGACGCGCCTCCATGCAGGTCGTTGGGCATGACACCATTCGCGGCGTGCCAACAACTCATTTTCGGTTCATTCTTCGCGCGAACGCCCTCGGGTTAGTGCGGATGCATAATCAGTTCGACTCGTGGGTTGGACAGGAAGATTTTTTCTCGCGTCGGTTTACGCAAAAATTTAACGAATTCGGCAAGAGCCGAGAGACCGCGTACGAGATCTTTCCCGACTCGGGGTTTTACACATCGCTCGAGGTCGATACGGCACTCGCGGTATCTCCTGAACCGATGGATGACACGGCGTTCTTCTATTTCGTGCGGTCCCTTGATCTCGAACCCGGGTCACGTCAAGAATTCAACAACTATTTTCGACCCGATCGTAACCCCGTTGTGATCGAAGTGATAGAAAGGGACACCATTGACGTTCCCGCGGGTCGATTCTCAACGATCGTTGTTCACCCTATCATCAAGGGTGGCGGTATCTTCAAAGAGAGCGCAAATGCGCGGATGTGGATCACGGATGACGATCGTCGGTTGATCGTACAAATGAAAACAAAATTTTCCTTCGGGACAGTCACCTTGCGGTTGACCGACTGGCAAATCTCGACGGAAGATCCCGACAACGAGCGATGATTCAACGCATTGCGGTGGCACTCTGCTTTCTTGGGTGTTCGAAGACCGTTGCTCCCACACTTATAGTCACCGACCAACGCTCAGTCATGATAACCGTAAGACAGGCGTTGGAAAACGACGCGGCCGACATCGCGTCAGATTCTCTTTACTATGCCAACGCCAAGGTCGTCACCAACGGCGCGGAACACACCACCGGTAAACGATACGCTGGTGTCGGCCCTGGCGGACTGATACGTATTTCCAATATGAGTGGTGATGTCACTCAACGACTGGCATGGGCATACGTCTCGTATCGTTGGATGTCGCCCGACGGCGCCCTCACACAATCGGCGCGCGCCAGTTTTATCTTACAACTGGAAAGCGGCACCTGGCGTATCAGACATGCGCACTCGAGCTTGATATTGCCCTGGCAACGGTAATTAATTCAACACTGAACGTTCAACGTTCAACTCTTAACATTCAGCATCAAGGTTCAACGTTCAACGTTCAAAAAGGAGTTTTCATTCCTTGAACGTTGAACGTTCAACGTTGATGCTGAACGTTGAGTGTTGAGCGTTGAACGTTGAGTGTTGAGTTACTTCTTCAGACGAAAGAATGCTGGCAAAATGACTCGTCCAGACGCGCTGGTGGTGGGTGGTGGCATAATCGGCGCCGCGTGTGCCCATACCCTTGCACGCCGACAAATGTCCGTGTTGGTCTTGGATACTGGTCATCAGCCCGGGACTGCCACACTGGCGGCCGGCGGAATGTTGGCGCCGTTGATCGAAGTGCGCCCGGACGATCCGATGTCGGGGCTGTCAGTTCGCGCGCGGGATCTTTACCCACAACTCGCCAAACTGTTGCTGGACACGACGGGAATCGACATTGGCCTGTGGCTGGAGGGCATCCTCAAGCTCGCATACACTGAAGAAGAAGCGGTCCGACTCAAAAATGAGATCGCATGGCAGCGACAACAGGGTTTCAACTCGGATTGGTTGTCGCTGGAGGATTTGCGCGAACGCGCTCCCGGCATTTCTCCGGCCGCTATTGGTGCGCTCATCGCACCGGAGGATGGCTTGGTCGAACCACTTCCGCTGGTACACGCCCTGTTGGAGGGCGCCAAGAAATCGAAAGCCAAAATCCGCCGAGACATACGGGTCAAAGGCATC
>JAZDDC010000464.1:0-5076 GCA_036679565.1 Gemmatimonadota bacterium | reverse complement strand
AGCATGATCCCCACCGAAGCACCGGCGATTCTGCCGTCGGCAACGGGCCGTTCAATGATTGAATCAACTAGTGCCGCGATGGCATGACGATCGTTCGTCTGACCCGCAACGGAGCGAACTCCCCAAAAAATACATCCGGCAACTAACACCAACTGAGTGCCGGGGAATAAACGGTTCATGATCAGCTCCGAGTCTTGGTGTTTGGCAGATTATAGCGCACGACGTCCCAAGGAGGAACACTGAAACCGTCCGTTCAAGACTGCCGTAGAAGCGATTGTCTTCCGTGCGGAGCCGTCCCGTGAACAACCTGTTGAAAGATCTGAAGCTGGGCCTGCGAGCCATCCTCAAACGACCCGGTTCCTCGGCCATCTCCATTCTGGCATTCGGACTAGGTATTGGACTCTGCACGACGATGTTCAGCATCATTTACGGGGTTTACTTCCGAGGGATAGGCGTACCCGATGGAGATCGACTCGCGGTAATATACCGAACCAACCCGTCTCAGAACATCAATCGCATGGGTGTGGATCAACACGATTTCTATGACTGGCAAGAACAACAAACGACGTTTGTTGGACTGGCCGGCTATTCCACGGGAACCATCAACGTAAGTGGCACGGAGGGGCCTGAACGATTCGACGGGGCGTTCGTAACCGCCAATCTCTTTGATGTACTCCAAGCACAACCGGTCATCGGAACCACTTTTAGAGCGGGCGATGACAATGCTGGGGCGCCATTGACGTCCATCATTGGGTTTGATGTGTGGCAGTCCCGGTACCAAGGCGATTCAAACATCGTTGGCCAAATCATCAAGCTGAATGGCGAACAGGCAACAATACTCGGTGTGATGCCCGACGGTTTTCTGTTTCCGGAGGAAGAATCCATATGGACGCCGCGCCGTGATGTGCGGGGCGAAAACCCAACACGTGGAACCGGGCCGCAATTCACAGTCGTCGGCCGGCTTCGCGACGGCGTCAGCCTGGACCAAGCAGGGCAAGACCTCGGACTCATTGCGCAGCGTTTGGCGCAAGAGTATCCGGAAACCAACGAAGGTGTCGGCGCGGCATTCACGAACTTCACAGATGACGCGATTGGTGACGAACCGAAAGCCCTTCTGATGGCAATGCAAATTGCCACAATCTTCGTGTTGTTGATTGCTTGTGCAAACGTCACCAACCTCTTGCTGGCCCGAAGCGCCCTGAGGACAAAAGAGGCGGCCGTCCGCTCGGCCATCGGAGCATCACGTTTCCGGGTCGCGTTTCCGTTTTTTGCCGAAGCAATCGCGATGGCGGCGGCCGGTGCCGTCTTGGGCATCGGCATCGCGTTTGTCAGCGTCGAGTTATTCGACCGCGCCACGACCGGGGTCGGCCGACCCTACTTCATACAGTTTGCCGTTGACCTTCCCGTCCTTGCGTTCGTTGTTGGCGCCGCCGCACTCACGGCGATCGCGTCCGGGACCGCACCAGCGCTCCAGGTTGCGCGTGCAGATGTAAACGCAATTCTCAAAGACGAAACACGAGGCTCGTCCAGCGGACGCGTGGGCAAGCTGAGCAAGGCGCTTGTCATACTGCAGGTCAGCATGTCATGCGCACTGCTCGTAGGTGCCGGGCTGATGGTCAAGAGTGTGGTCAAACTTCAAAACTACCAGTACGCATTCGAAACGGAAAACATATTCTCGGCGCGGGTGGGCCTATTTGCCGCCGATTATCCTACGGTCGAGGATCGCCGACGCTTCTTCCAAGAATTGAAATTACGCCTCGAAGCCATACCCGGTGTCGCACAAGCGGCCCTCACCGATGCGTTACCAACAACGGGATCGTCCACAAATCGTTTTGCCATAGACGGAGAGGCGTACGAAACCGATCAGGATTATCCCACGGCCCGTGTTGCTGTCGTCACCGCAAATTTCTTTGACACGTTCGGAAACGAGACACAACGAGGTCGAGATTTCAATCAACAAGACACGGAGTCCGCTCCACAGGTAGCCCTCGTGAATCAACGGTTTGTACGGAAATTCTTTTCGGGAAGTGACCCGATCGGCCGCAGGATCAGACAAGGCACATCGCAAAGCCAAGCCGATTGGAGAACGATTGTTGGCATCGTTCCGAACATGCGGATCGAAGGATTTGACTCCCCGCCCGGAGATTCCGCAGGCTTCTATATGCCGGTCACACAAAGTGACAGAAGCTTCATGAGCTTGGCGTTGCGTGTGACACGCGGGAACCCGTTGCAATTGGCCCCGGAGGTCAGGGCGGCAGTTCGAAGTCTCGGTGCCGACACACCAATCTATTGGGTGCGGGACATGGAAGAAGTCATTCACCAGTCGACCTGGTTTTACAATGTCTTCGGAACGCTGTTCATCATCTTTGGGATCGCCGCCTTGTTCCTCGCCTCCGTGGGACTCTACGGCGTGTTGGCATTTTCCGTGAGTCGTCGCATTCAGGAGATGGGTATCCGCATGGCGCTCGGGGCAGCCCCAAAAGATGTCATGCGCCTGATATTGCGCGAGGGTGCATTTCAGATCGGGATCGGGCTCACGGTGGGGTTAGGGTTGGCATACGCCGCTTCCAACGTTCTGCAGATAGTGGTATTCGATGTTGAACCGCGGGACCCGGTGGTGTTCGGGACAATCATGCTTGTGATGGCACTGGTTGGATTCTTGGCGAGCTTCATCCCCGCACGCCGGGCGACACGTGTGGATCCGATGCAAGCGTTGCGATACGAATAGGACGGAAGGCGGTAGGGCGACATGTTCACCCGCTCCGTCTTTCCGGGAAGGGAGGCGTTGGTTGGTACCGCCTTACCGCCTTCGATCACACGTGCTGATCGACAAGTATCGGATTGCCGTCCGGGTCCAGTACAGCAAAGCTTGCGGGTCCCGTTGTGTTCTCATCCGCCTCACTCACCAACTCCACGCCTTGCGCCTTCAGTTGGCGCTGTAGTTCGCGCACGTCTGTGAACGTGTCCAGCGACTTCGCGTTATTGCTCCAACCGGGATTGAAGGTCAGTGTGTTGCGCTCGAACATGCCCTGAAAGAGACCGATCGTGTGATCTCCGTTCTTCAAGATGAGCCAGTTCTGTGAGATATCTCCGCCGAACGGCTTGAAACCGAACTTCTCGTAGAACGCTTTAGACATTTCGATGTCTTTCACGGCCAGACTGACAGAAAATGCGCCAAGTTCCATACCATCCCTCTTTCGGTGGTGTTGTGACTCAGTTGTCCCGCTCCGCTCGCTTGAACGTCGTTTGCACGCGCAAGACTTCCGCCCCGCCTACGGTGTCCGTGGTCAGCCACTCACCTTGCATCCTGGCGAGTATTCCGTGTCCATCGCTCGGTTGCAATGATTCGAGGAAGGCCGCGACGCGTGCATCCGGTTCTTGCGCGGCAACCTGCGCCGGCGCTACAAATTAATCGCAAAGCCCCAACGCAAAGACCAACGAGAGTGCGAATTTAGTCATGACTTGGGCTCCTCCCTCCCGAAAATACGATCGGCTACGGTATTCAACGCATCCTGCAACGAGCGCACACGTTTCGAGGTCAAGCCATATGTCGATAACCAAATTCCGACATGCCGAGAATCTTTGCCCGGTTCTACTTCGACAAACAACACACCGTCATCAAGTGTGTCCGCAGTACCGACAAAGTGAACGGGCGGATTGATCATCTGCACCTTGCCGGTGATAGGCTCCGACAAGGAGGAACATGCATATGGACTCTGTGGCTCCACGGACGAAGCGTAACCTTCTATGGCGAGGCCGTTCGGACCCAGCACATCATCCCAAATGTCAGATGGAGATTTGGTGGTGCGTCGCCGGACCCATACCATTTCGCGAGGCGTGTCAAAATGGCGCTCCACGTATTGCTGTAGGTTGAACAGGAAGTACGTCCAACCGCTGGTCATGGTGTCCAACATCTCGTCCCAATCAGCATCCGCTGAGAAACCGGAGTTGACGAGGCGGACGATGGTGGTGCCACCAACTGTTTCGAGTCGGAAGTCGATAGCCGTGGGAGGGATACCTTCAGCGGCCGGTGGATCCACCAGCCTGAGGTGTTTATTGGGTTCCCAAATGTCAATGATCGTGGTCCACTCCTCCGGAGACCCCCACGACAACGAGATCTGTCCACCCTTCCCTTTTGTGCCGTGCGCAGTCAGTGGAAACCAGTTTGCGAGCTGATCCGGATCGGAGAGCGCGTTCCAAATGTTTTCGACCGGAGCATCGATGCGAATATCAAGTTCGATCGATCGTGTCTTCAATTTTTCGGCGGGCATAAGAGATCTTTCATTTTGGGGATTAACTTTCGTCGTCTTCGTCGATTGCCGGATAGCCACCCATGACAAACCGAAAAGTTCGCCCGCGCTCATCGGTGCGACGGTGGTATTTCCGCACCAGGTCCGCAACAGAATTCGCCAACTCCTCGGCGAACGCCTGCTGCTCTGTAGGCGACGCAAAACGCACCTCAGTCTGTAGCGTGAGAGTGGGCAGTTTTTTCGCGGCCTCGAGCGCACGATTCTGCAACGTGCCAACCTCGCGAACCGTCTTGGCGGCCACCGCGATCAAGTAGTCACTGGAGAATCTGTCCCGAATTGCGTCCGGATTGGCACCGAGCGCACCTAAGGCCGCAGGTGAGATCACGTAACGGCGGGCGGATGCCTGAACGAGGTGTTCGACACAGTTACCGCGCCGTTCATCACCCACATGTCGCAATAGCCCCGAGTCTTCCAAGGCACGCACATGATACCCCACCCGCTGCCGAGGCATCCCCAAGGCGACCGCCATCCGTGTGGCGGACGTGGGCTCCTGGCAAAGCTCAAGGATCCGGTGGCGAACGGGCTTTAAGAGCGAGAGAGCCCGATCGGGGGACTCAACAGCGGCTACAGCGGTTTGCATGACAGATTAATTTGTCTATACATAATTATTTGTCAAGCCCATAATGAAAAGACGGCGAGACGAGCTACCGTCCTACCGCCTTACCGCTCTACCGCTCTACCGCCTTACCGCCTTCGCGGCACCACAACCGGCTCTCCCATATCCGGCCGAATCCCTAACTCGTTGAGCCGCTGATAGATACCTGGT
>JAZDDC010000463.1:0-2438 GCA_036679565.1 Gemmatimonadota bacterium | reverse complement strand
TTGGACGACGTTTATCGATGATTGCAAAGGACGCATCCAACCGCTGTGCGAACCCGCGAGCCATCTTTGCGCTTCCCACATCCGGCGCCACGACCACAAGGTCCTTTAAACCCATTTTACGATAGTGCTCGATGAATACGGGTGCGGCATACAGGTGGTCCACCGGAAGATCGAAAAACCCCTGTAGTTGGTGCTGATGGAAGTCGATGGACAGGACTCGGTCGGCTCCGGCCTTTGTGATCATATTGGCGACGAGTTTGGCGCTGATGGCAACCCGGGGCTGGTCTTTCCGGTCTTGCCTGGCGTATCCATAGTACGGAATGACAGCGGTGATCCGGGCCGCACTTGCTCGCCGGGCCGCATCAATCAGCAACAGTAATTCGAGTAGGTTTTCCGCCGGTGGATTTGTGGATTGGATGATAAAGAGATCGCGGCCTCTGATGTTTTCCTCAATCCGAACGAAAATCTCACCATCGGCGAACCGCTTCAGGGTCACCTGACACAGTTTTTCGCCTACACACGCCGCGATCTCCTCTGCGAGCGGCTGATTTGCCGTCCCGCTGAGGACCATCATCTTGCTTTGTGTAAGGGAGCCTTCAGCCATAACAGCCCGAAAAGGTAGTAGCGATCTAGCTTGTGGCCAAGTGCCTTCCCCTTATCTCCATCCCGTCCATCCGGGGCCCCGTACGACCCTGCCTGGCGTCACACCGGTATGATCCCCATTTCGAAGCACGTGTTCGCCGTTCACAAAAACGTGTTCGACGCCGGTGGAGTATTGGTGAGGCTGCTCGAACGTCGCATGGTCTTGAATCGTGGCCGGATCGAAGACGACCACGTCCGCGTAGTGTCCCGGCGTCAGGGATCCCCGTTTCCGGATAGAAAGGTTCTCCGCCGGCAGCGAAGTCAGCCGGCGTACGGCCTCCTCCAACGGTATGACCTGTTCCTCTCGGACATACTTGGCCAGTAGCCGTGCGAAGTTGCCGTATGCGCGGGGGTGGGGATTGGAATTCAGGAAGACACCCTCGGACGTGAGAGAGCCGGCGTCGGAGTCGAAGCTCACCCAGGGCAGCGCGATTTGTTTCTTGATGTTTTCCTCCGACATCATGTAGTACACCGTGCCAACCCGGCTATCGTCTTGGATAACGAGGTCCATGGCCGTCTCGGCGGGAGATGTGCCTCGTATTTCTGCTACCTCCGCCAGCGTCTTACCGGTCAGGTGCCGGAGCGAGTCTTGGCGGAAACCGACCAGCAGCACCCGATCTGGCGTACCGGCGGCAAGAAACAAGTTTTCCCACTCGTTCTGAGGTGTGACCATCTCCCGCGCGACGCGTTGCCTGATGTTCGGGTCCTTGAGCCGTTCCACCCAGGCGTCGTGCCCGCCCTCTTGAACCCACGGTGGCATCGCGGCGTCGAGGCCAGTTGCGCCCGCCGTGTAGGTGTACATGTCGGCGGTAATGCGCAAACCGTCGGCTCGTGCCGATTCGATCCGCTCGATGACGCGGTCCATTTTTCCCCAGTTTGCTTCCCCGGCCGCTTTGAGATGGTAAACCTCCGCCGCGATGCCCGCGTCGCGTGCGATGGTGATCAATTCATCGACCGCTTCGAGCAGCTGGTTACTTTCGTTACGCATGTGCGAGATGTACATACCGCCGTATTCCGCGGCGACTTTAGAGATTTCGATGAGTTCGTGGGTATTGGCGTAAAACGCCGGCGCGTATATCAGTGACGATCCGATACCAACAGCGCCTTCCTCCATACCTTGCCGGACGAGTTGCCGCATCCGATCAAGTTCCTCCGCGGTCGCGTCGCGATCTTCGTATCCTACCTCGTGTATACGGAGTGTTGTGGCACCGATAAACGATGCCACGTTCGTCGATATCCCGCGTGCCACGATGTGATCGAGGTATTCGCCCAATGTGGTCCAGGGAATGTCGTACTTGATGTCGCCCTGTTGACTCAGCGCTTCCTGACGCATCGCGTCGTTAACCGGGCCCATCGACGAGCCCTCTCCAAATACTTCGAGTGTCACGCCTTGGCGAATGTCGCTTTGCGAGCGTCCGTCTTCGATCAGCGACTCGGTGGCCCAACTCAGCATGTTGATGAAACCCGGCGTCACGGCCATGCCCGTGGCATCCACTTCCACCGTTGCCGTGTTGGCAGACAGATCGCCGATTGCCGCAATCGTGTCCGCATCAATCGCGACGTCGGCCACGACAGGCGCGTTCCCACTGCCGTCATACACGGTCCCACCGCGCACGATCGTGTCATAGTCAGGTGCGCACGCGGCGATGAGGAGTAACGATGCTGCGAGATTTCGTAGTCGCATGTGTTCCGTCCGAAATGAGGCAGTTTGCGCAGGAGAAGATGTTGGATTGACGAATGGATGGCTAGGTGTCCACCCACCACATACCGCCCGACCGCCCGACCGCCTGACCGTC